>JANODW010000766.1:0-1248 GCA_031412875.1 Pirellula sp.
CCGGCTTCCGCATTCTGACCCCCTAGAACTCACCATCATGGCCGTGACCCCGACTATTGAACTCTTCGGTGGGTCGAAGGTAAAGGAATGGGCAAACCGAGTCTCAACCACCGAAAATGAGCAAGCCACCAAGGTGTGTCAGCATCTCGCTAAAGACTTCGACGGAGCAAACGCGAAAATTGAAATCGTGGTGGTTGAAGGCAACGCTGGGTTGGCCATCGTGTCGCAAGCGAAATCCAGAGGCTGCGAACTCATTGTGCTTGGCGCCATGGGACATTCCGCGATCGAACGATTTTTTCAAGGTAGCGTTAGCGATTTCGTCGCAACCCATGCTCACTGCTCAGTCTTGGTCGTGCGCCCCGATTCTATTCCTACGAAAGCTTTCAACATTTGTTATGCCTACGATTCCTCGCCCCGATGCAACATCGTCGCAGATGATCTCGTAAAATTCAAATGGGGCAAAAGCATCCAACTCGACCTCGTCCACGCTGTCGCAGTTCCCTTTAGCTACTCCGAGATCCCGACCACGTATGATTTAGAACCAATTCTAACGGAGATGAAGGAGATTGTTTCCAAAGAAGCAGCGCGATTCGAAAATCTATATCCAAAAGCGAAAGCCCATGTTTTCCAAGTAACCCATGTCGGAGCCGGAATCGTTGATTTCGCTGACCAACATAAATCCAATCTAATCTTGCTTGGCGATACCGGCCAAGGACTGATGAGCAAGTTTCTCTTGGGAAGCGTTTCGCGTTTTGTACTACGTCACGCAAAGTGTTCCGTTTGGATTGCTCGTCAGCCTTGAGCAGATGAACCATTCGGATGCTATCGCATGTGCGAGTGATTCGAGTGCAAAAGTCCCAAGGATTAGCAGCGATGGCCGCAAGGACGAGCGTTGCGTACCGATCGACGAAACCTATCTCTCCGAGTTGCAAATACTCCTTGCGTAGCTCATTGCCCATCTATTTCGCACCTAGCGATAACGACCCACCGTAGGTCACTCTTGCCGAGAGTGACTTTGAGCTGCCACAGCATCTGCAAACCCAAAAGCTAGGCCAGAAAACCCTGGGCTAGCGTCCTTCGGCATTCCTGTCGTAGCGGATGTCGCCAGACTTCCGGTATTATGGCTAAGATGGAGCCGATCTTTTTCAGAATCCTTTTGATAGCATTCCATCGCGATCGCTCGCGCTTTTCTGCCCCATCGATTTCAACGTTGCAGGGGGGCCGAATCTTCTGGTATCAACAGCCGCA
>JANODW010000767.1:0-9533 GCA_031412875.1 Pirellula sp.
AGGATGGGACCTTTGTCCCGTCCGTTTGGTAGTTCGGGACAATGGTCCCAAACTACTGCTGGTATGTTGCGGCCCGCCGTAGCCAATCATCTAGCGGCAATCGCAGCCCTAGCGCACAGGCTTGAAGATGACCGTTGCCAATGGCGGCATGTTCAATTCGATCGATGCGGGACGACCGTGATGAGGGATTCCCGCGTCGGACATGATGCCTGGATAGTTTCCAACATTGGTACCCGCATAGTGGACCGAGTCGCTATTGAACACTTCTTGGTAATAGCAGGCCTTGGGGACTCCGATCCGGTACCGACGGACCACAGGCGTAAAGTTGCTGCAAACCACTAGGAAGTCATCGGGATCTTTCGCTTTGCGGAGATACCCCAACACACTGTCCTGCGCATTCATGCAGTCGATCCACTCGAACCCATCGGACGTAAAGTCCAATTGGTGCAACGATGGCTCGCGTTGTACCAAGTGGTTCAAGTCCGCGACGAGCCTCTGCATGCCGCGATGCGTGTCCCAATTCAACAGGTCCCACTGGATGGAATTGTCGTATTTCCACTCGTGCCACTGAGCGATCTCGCAACCCATAAACAAAAGTTTCTTGCCGGGATGCGTCCACATACTCGAATACAACAATCGCAGATTTGCAAACTTCTGCCATAGATCGCCCGCCATCTGAGCGATCAACGCACCCTTGCCATGCACCACTTCATCATGCGAAAGGGGCAACGTAAAGTTTTCGGTGAACGCATAGATCAAACTAAACGTGAGCTCATTGTGATGGTACTGCCGATGGATCGGGTCGTTTCGCATATAGCGAAGCGTGTCGTTCATCCATCCCATATTCCATTTCAGCGAAAAACCTAACCCGCCGAACTCGGTCGGGCGACTGACTCCCGGCCAAGCCGTCGATTCTTCGGCGATGGTCAATACGCCCGGATGCTGCGAGTGGGCTTGAACATTGAACTCGCGAAGCAAATGGATCGCTTCCAAGTTTTCTCGGCCACCATGAATGTTGGGCAACCATTCGCCTTGCTTGCGAGAATAGTCCAAGTACAACATCGAGGCGACCGCGTCGACTCGCAGGCCATCGATATGGTACTTATCGAGCCAGAACAAAGCGTTGGCGATCAAGAAATTGCGGACTTCGTTGCGTCCAAAATTAAAGATCATGGTCCCCCAGTCGGGATGCTCGCCTTGCCGCGGATCGGCGTGTTCATACAACGCCGAACCATCAAACTGACGCAAGCCGTGCGCGTCTTTGGGGAAGTGCGCGGGGACCCAATCGATGATGACGCCGAGTCCATTCTGGTGGCAGTGGTCTACGAAGTACATGAAATCTTCGGGCGTTCCATAACGGCTGGTGGCTGAGAAATAACCCACAGTCTGGTAGCCCCACGAACCGGTAAACGGATGCTCCGACACCGGCATCAGCTCGAGGTGCGTGAAGCCCATTTCTTTGCAGTACTGAACCAGTTGATGCGCGATCTCTCGATAGTTCATCCATCCGTGGACTCCCTTTTCACACTTTTTCCAAGAGCCTAAATGGACTTCGTAAACCGACATCGGCTTCTCGAGTTGGTTCTCGTTCTTGCGACGCTCTAACCACTGGCTGTCATTCCATTGATAGTGATCGAGGGACTGAACGATCGACGCGGTTCTCGGAGGCAACTCTGCAAAAAAGCCATAGGGGTCCGTTTTGTCAACCACTTGGCCATCTTGCATGCGCACTCGGTATTTGTATTTTTGCCCCTCACCGATCTGAGGGACAAACAATTCCCAAATGCCAGACGGAATCTGCTTCTGCATCGCGTGCGAACGGCCATCCCAATGATTGAAATCGCCAATGACCTGAACGCTCTGCGCGTTTGGGGCCCAGACGGCAAAGTTCACTCCGGTATTCCCGTCCACGTCCCGCACGTGCGAGCCCAATTTCTCGTAGATTTTCCAATGCTGTCCTGCATTGAATAGGTGCCGATCAAAGTCGCTGATCATGCTGGGGACCGCGTATGGATCTTGCATTTCAATTGTCTTTCCGCTCGAATTCGATAGGCGAAATCGGTATTGGGGAGGAGTGGAATCAAGTTGTGGAATCAGTCCTTCGTACAACCCGGATGGGTGAATCCGGCGCATCGGTCGAGTCGCCGCATTGCGTTCATCAAGCAACCATGCTTGATCGAATCCTGGAAAATAGCCTCGCACAGCAACCGCATTCTTGCCATCCGCGTGAATCGCATGAGGACCCAACACACTCGCTGGGTCCGCACTCACTCCGTCAATAATGCTGCACAAGGAATTCAGGTTGATCTGGGTATGCACAATTTCTCCAATGGTTATACCGAATGAAAATGATTAGGTGTATCGCTACGGGGTCGCTGGCAGAACGCGCCAGCTAATGTCGCGTTGGCTTTTTGTAAGGATCGAGCAAAAGCAAGCAACGAAGAAAGGACTCGAGCCACTCGTCTACGGCTAAGATTGCCTCCCAAGAATGGCGACAAAGCCAAAGAGGACCACGAAAAACAATCTGAAATGGCCACAAACAGCACTGCCCAAGTCGCTTCGCAGACCATTCGAATTTTTTGGCCGACAAAACGGAATGTCCGAATTTTTCTTGCGACTGCAATGGATCCTCGCCTCGATTGAGCCCCCTCGCAGCCAAACAGGCTGCATTGGGACCGGACTCTCTAGCCGCGACTGGGACGCTAGGGGTGTCGACGTACACCCTCTGGTATTTCGATGTGGAAACCGAGTTCCTCGAACCCTCCGGTTTCTTAGACGAACGATGCGTCTCATGAGCCGTAGACGGTTTCCTCGCGGCAACAACTACCTCGCTTGAGGCTGCCGCCGCATGGATCGCAATGGATCCATCGCCTGGAGGTGCTTCCTCCGGGCCTTCGGAACCGCCATCTTGTGCCATCCATCGGCACTGCACTTGATGGAACGCCAACGCGCGATCGATTCGCTTCCATATGTCCGCATTGCGAATCGGCTGGACCGCGCCGAAGTGCTCCCACGTGTAATCGCTCTCCCGCCACTCCGACAACCCGTACTGGAGCCCGCGTGTTACATAACGGCTCGTGGTCACTAATGTCACTCGACTCGGTTGCTCCAATGCCTCCAGCCCCCGCAGTACGGCGACCAAGGCGGTTCGATCCGGAGCGCATCCGACCTCCTGATCGGTCGCCTCGCTTCGCTCTCCAGAAGCGAGGTCCTCCAACACGAACCGCCACCGCCCTCGTGAACTTCCTGCACTCTCGCCACCATGCGCCGGGACGTTGCCGTCACAAAAGAGTAGGAAATGCGGTTTTGGGCTGGTCATTACCAAGTCTCGTGAATCTCAAGTTCCGTTCGTCTGCGTAAGAATGCGCGGTAACTCGAATCGTGCGAGATTGTCGAATAAAAAAAAGGTATGATTTCAGAAGGACCTTGCGCTTTGAGTTGAAACTAATGCTTGTAGCGACTGAAGAGCAGGCATCGCATCCAACCATCAACTCCAAACACTCTCGCAACCCGTCGCTCCGGATTGCGAACCGCGAATTTTCCTATCCAACAAAGGGCTCTACAAAATGACAAGCTGGCCAACGATGCCGGACTGCGGTGCCTATCTGGTTTGGCCCTGCGAAGGTATCCAATGGATCCATCCAGAGGATGTGGAGCAAGTAGAAAAGTGGATACCAAGCTCGCGTGTTTTCCGTCGCCATAGCTTTGACGGTGTCTATTACCATTTGCAATACGGTCTCGTTTCCGTACGCGTCAAACCAACCATGTGGCGACGGGTCGATGACGAAGGATTTTCCGTGGGGGAGCGAGTCGAGGTTCTCTCGCACTTCCAAGAAAACGATCCTTGCCTAGGCACCATCAAAGAAATGCGACTCGACAAACCCAGCGGTAGAATCGTGTATACGATCGCGTCTCGCGAACTCCCACTGCCACGCCCATTCTTCGCCGCCGACTTGGCTTCGCTGGAACGCAAACCGCAACTCCGCGATCCCGATAAAAAGGTTGTGTTATGATGAAGGCCATCGATCCGCTTCCTCATCCAAACAATCAATGCACTACCTATTGATGCCGCTCGGCAGCGCAGGGGACGTCCACCCATTCGTTGGCCTTGCCCTCGAACTGCAACGCCGCGGTCACGAAGTCACGTTGGCCACCAATGGCTACTTTGCCAAACTGGCGGAACGTTTCCAATTGAACTTCGTGGAAATCGGCTCCGAAGCGATGTTCCGCGAAGGGATCAACAACCCCATGCTTTGGCACCCCTTTCGGTCCTTTGGCTACCTCTATCACCAAATGATCGAGCCCAACATCCGGCCGCAATACGATGTTGTCCAAGCCGAATCGCAAAAGCGCAAAACCATGGTGCTTTCCAACTGCCTGGGTTTTGGTGCCCTCAACGCAAAAGACAAACTAGGGGTTCCGCTCATCACCGTTCACCTGCAACCGGTCATGCTCTGGAGTAATTCAAAACCGCCGAAATTCCCCGGTGCCATCGGTCCCAATTGGTTGCGTCAATTGGCATACCGTACCGCACAACGTTTGGTCATCGATCCAATCGTTTGCCCCAGCCTCAATCGCATTCGCAACGAACTGGACCTCCCTCCTATCTCCCAAGCCATGCAGTGGTGGCACTCGAAAACACAATTGCTGTGCCTGTTTCCAGAATGGTTTTGCCCCAGCCAAAAAGATTGGCCAGGCCCCCACTATCAAGTCGACTTCCCCCTTTGGGACGAACGGCAAAGCAGCCCAAACGCCCTCTCGCAAGGAATCGACGACAAACTCGAATCGTTTCTAAATGCAGGCTCCCCTCCCATCGCATTCACACCCGGGTCCGCCAATATCTTTGGATCCTCGTTCTTCGACGTCGCACTCCAAGCCTGCCGAAGGATCGATCGACGCGCAATTTTCCTTACCCGATTCCCCGAACAAATCCCGCATCCACTGCCTGCGTCGATCGTGCATGTCCCCTTTGTTCCTTTAAGCCTATTGTTGCCGCGCTGCGCCGCATTGGTGCACCACGGCGGGATCGGGTCGGCAGCCCAAGCGATGGCCGCA
The DNA here is from genome assembly GCA_031412875.1 of Pirellula sp. GTDB lineage: Bacteria > Planctomycetota > Planctomycetia > Pirellulales > Pirellulaceae > JBKCUI01. The sequence goes on from JANODW010000767.1 coordinate 5,056, forward strand.
GGCACTCCCCAATTGATCCGCCCTCAAGCCCACGACCAATTTGACAATGCTCAGCGAATCGTGGAACACGGGCTCGGCCTGTCGATCGCACCTCGGCGATTCAACCCATCCAACGTGGCCAAACAACTCGCAAAGATATTGGACTCGCCACAGATAATGTCCCAATGCAAGATGATCGCCGCGAAAATCGATCCCGCTCGCGGCTGCCGCCAAGCGATCGATTTTGTGGAAACGCTAGCAAAGAAGTTTTAAATGACCTACGGGAATTTATGCAGCCTTGCTTTCTTTCGCAAGCTTTGCCTCCCGCTCCCTGGCCTCAGCCGAAAGGAGGTTCGCTTTTTTGATCCGTATTTTTTCGCGGAGCTCTTGGATGCGCTTGCGCTTTTGCGCATCGACTTGCTGCTGTTTGACATGCGCAACCAGTAAGCCCTGCAGTCGATCTCGCAACAAAATCGCTGTGGATATCAAACTTCGCATCGCGACATAAAACACCAACGCCCAAAGGATCCAGCGAAAGGGGGTGTCACCGATCATGGCTGACTACGCAGCCTTTCTTCGAGATTCATTTGCTAGCACTTGCTTCAAGCGATCGAATTCTTCGATGCTGGTGAAGTGGATGGTGATGCGTCCCCGACCTCGACTGGTTTGGCTGATTTCAACGCGGGTACCCAGGTGCATCTTCATATCATTTTCAAGCGAGGCGAGCAGGTCGGATTTGGTTGCTTTACGCTTGGGCAATGCGCCGAGCAAGCCTTCCTCGGATGCGGCGGCTTCTGCGATCGCTTCGGCCACTCTTGCCTCGGTCTCGCGTACGCTCCAGCCCTCTTCTTGGATCTTGTTTAGGTACTTCACTTGCTCGCGGGAGCTTCCCAAGCTGAGCAACGATTTGGCGTGGCCCGCGGAGATGAGGTCCTTTTGAACTGCGTCGGTGACCGCTTCTGGCAACTCGAGCAATCGCATCATGTTGGCGATCGTGCTGCGATCGATCTTGAGCCGCTGCGCGAGTTCATCCTGGGTGCATTTGTGTTCGGCAATGTATCGCTTGAACGAAAGGGCTTTCTCGATGGCGTTGAGGTCCTTGCGTTGCAGGTTTTCAATAATGGCCAACTCTGCGACTTGTCGGTCGTTGGCTTCACGCACCTCGGCTCGAATCGTTGGAAGGCCGGCAAGGATCGTGGCTCGCAAACGACGCTCGCCGCTGATGAGCTGGTACCGCTTCCCAACCGGGCGGACCAAAATGGGCTGCAGTTGCTGATGCTCCTTGAGCGACTCGGCCAACGTCTCCAATTCGGCAGGATTGAATTGTCGCCGAGGCTGAAATGGATTCGCATCGATCAAGCCGGTTTCAATGTCCAAAGTGCTGGACAACCCGTTCGGAACCGGGACGGACATGGAGACGGGTATGGTCGCAGGAACCATTCCGGACTTGGCACCCGGAGCACGGGACTGCGAGTGGGCTTCATTGGCCAACGAACGAATCGTTTCGCTGCGGTTGGCCGGGTGCTCGTCCTGCGGCCGGGCCTCTTGCGCACGGGCTTCCTGCGGCCGGGCATCCGGCGAAGTGCTTGAAAAGCTCGAATTTCCAGTGAGTTGGCTCGCTTCGGTCGAACCCTCTTCAAGCTGCGTACCCAGGAGAGCCGCCAATCCACGCCCTAGTCTTCGATCCTTAGTCACGTTCCAGTACCTCCATGCAAAGTTCAATATAGGCCCGAGTCCCTCGCGATCGGGGTGCATAAGCCAAAACACTCTGCCCATGGCTGGGTGCTTCGCTAATTGCAATGTCGCGAGGAATCACGGTATCAAAAACGATATCACCAAAAAACTCCCTCACTTCGCTGTCCACTTCATGGGTCAGCTCGAACCGAGGGTCGTACATTGTCAACAGGATGCCTCCAAAGGTCAGCCTGCCCGGATGCTTCTGCATCACGCCGCGAATGACTTGTATCATTTGAGTTAGCCCCTCCATTGCATAGTATTCGCATTGGATGGGCATGAGCACTTCGGTGCTCGACGCAAGGGCCGCTTGGGTTAGCTCTCCCAACGACGGAGGGCAATCGATGAATACCGCATCGAAACCACCCATGCCTACTTCTAAGTGCTGTTTGAGCAACGCTCCTTGCGAGAGCTCCCCTTTCTCAAGTCGATCCACATCCTGAAACGAACGGCATCCAGGCATCAAATACAAATTGGACTGCGCCGTTTCCAGAATGCTCTCGGAAATGGGGGAATCGATCAGCAACGGATGCCGTTCTGCAGGCTGATGCCCCATGCCGCTGGTTGCATTGCATTGGGGATCCAAGTCGACGACCAACGTCCTGTTTGCCGACTTGGCCATCGCCCAAGCCAGATTGATGGCCGTCGTGGTTTTACCGACTCCACCTTTCTGATTTGCAATACAAAAGACGCGTGCCATGCTTACTCAGAACCGTTTCGAAATGTTAAATTGGGGTGTCCCTGGACCGACCATACGAAATTCCCTGGGGTTATGTGAATAGCAGTTCCACGAAACACTAGCGATTGCAGCAGATATCGCGAATGCAAGCATCCGCGCGGGCTCGGAACCGACGAAGATCTGCGTCCAGTTCTACGAGAATCGCTTTTTTGGTATATTGATGGTCCATTCTGAACCTATCCTACCAACCCAAAAACATATCATCAAAATGCCTGCTTCATTCGACCCATTGCGTACAAAAACGCGTCCCTCATCGACTACGTCCAAACGTCTTCGCCGAATGCCCCGCATGCGAGCCAGTATTCTTGCGGCCTGCCTGTGTTTTTCACAGGGAATCGGCTCTGCCGTCCACGCAGACGATGCCAAAGAAGCGAGTTTTCCGGGGAACAGCGGAAAACCGACGGACTGGTTCCATTGGCGTGGGCCATTGCAGAACGGGCAATCGCTAGAGAAGGGACTTCCCGACTCTTTCAAAACCGACGGCGAAGAATTGCTTTGGAAAAAGGAGGGACTGGGCTCCTATGCGACACCGGTCATCATGAACGGACGGCTCTATACCATTTGCCGGTCTGAACCGGATACGACCCGAGAAGCCGAAAAGACCGTATGCCTCAACGCGGAAACAGGCGAGTTGATCTGGGAGAGCATCCACAACGTCTTCCTATCCGACGCACCTTCGGAAAGGATCGGTTGGGCCAGCGTTTGTTGCGATCCGGAAACGGATAAGGTCTATATGCTCGGCCTCGGCTGTATCCTTCAGTGCCTCGAGGGAAAAACCGGCAAAATCCTTTGGGAAAAATCGATGCTCGAGGAATACGGGATGCTCTCCACCTACGGCGGACGCACCAATTTCCCCACCGTTTGCGAGGATATGCTGATCGTTTCTGGCGTAACAACTGGCTGGGATCAAACCGCTGTCCCCGCGCACCGTTTCCTGGCTCTGGACAAAACCACCGGGCAACCTATCTGGACCATGAGCACACGACCTCGTCCAGAAGATACCACTTACAGCACCCCGGTGTTTACCGTCCTGAACGGACAAGCTGCCATGGTTCTTGGGGCCGCCGACGGTGCCGTCTATGCGCTTCAACCTAGAACAGGAAAAGTCATCTGGAAATACCAAGCGTCTCCACGCGGTATCAATGTAACGCCGCTCGTCGACAACGGAATCATCTACTGCGCGCACGGCGAACAAAACGAATCCGATCGAACGATCCTGGGCTCCATCTTTGCCTTCGATGGAAACACCACCGGCGATATTCCCGAAGACAAACTCCTGTGGAAAATCCCAGGAAAGACCATCGGCAAAAGCTCACCAGTCAAAATCGGTGAACGCGTTTATTTCGCAGACGACGGCGGAATTCTCTACGGCGTGAATGCGAAAACAGGGGCAATGGAAGTCGAAAAGAAAATCGGTCGCGCCATTGCCGGCTCAGCCCTCGTTTCCGAAGGCAAAATGTACCTCGGTGAAAAAACTGGCATCGCCTTTTGCCTCAAACCCTCCGAATCCGGCCTCGAGATCTTAAACAAGTCCCGACTCAACGATGGCGGCGAAATCTACGGATCGTTTGCCGCTTCCAACGGACGCCTCTATCTTCCCACCAACAAAACCCTGTTTTGCTTTGGTAAAAAAGGCGCGAAAGTCGACGCCGATCCTATGCCTAAACTTGCGAAAGAAACCCTCTCCGGCGACAAAACGGTGGCGCAAATTCAAATCTGCCCTGTCGAGTTACTCCTCTCGCCAGGACAGAAAGCCAAACTGCAAGTGCGCGCTTACAATGCCGCTGGTCAATACATTAAAAACTTGACAGACGCATCAATCGCCGTCGATGGCGGCGGGACCGTCAGCGATGATTTGGTATACACCGCCCCCTCCGATTCAACCGGCGGGAGCGTCTTTCTTAACGCCACCTCCGGCGAACTGAAAAGCGCCGCACGCGGACGGATCATTGCACCTATGCCCTGGAAATACGATTTCGAGGACAAAAAAGTACCGCTCTTCTGGATCGGTGCTGCCTACCGACAT
>JANODW010000768.1:0-10759 GCA_031412875.1 Pirellula sp.
CGATGGGGCCAACAGGCTTTCAATAATTTCCGCGTCGTCCCCCCCAACACAGGCATTGTTCACCAAGTCAATTTTGAGTTCCTCGCTAAAGTGGTGTTCTTGGGCAAGGACCATGATGGCGCTGTGGCTTATCCAGATACATTGGTCGGTACCGACTCCCATACGACCATGATCAATGGACTGGGCGTTCTCGGATGGGGCGTGGGTGGTATCGAGGCCGAAGCGACGATGCTCGGTCAACCACTCTATATGCTCATGCCAGAAGTGGTTGGTATGAAACTCGCAGGCAAACTTCCTCATGGTGCAACCGCCACCGATCTGGTTCTACGAGTGACAGAGATATTGCGCAAAGAAGGAGTCGTCAATAAGTTTGTCGAGTTCTTTGGTGAAGGTGTTTCTCGTATGTCGCTGGCAGATAGAGCTACCATCGCAAACATGGCACCTGAATACGGCGCTACCATGGGATTCTTTCCTGTCGACAATGAAACGCTCGCTTACATGCGCCGAACAGGAAGGACCTCCGACGAAATCGAACTCGTCGAACGCTATTGCAAAGAACAAGGCTTGTTCCGAGTGGATGGCAGTCCAGAGTTGAGTTACACCAAGGTGCTGTCGCTCGACCTGAGCAGCATCGAACCCTCATTGGCCGGTCCAAAGCGCCCGCAAGATCGCGTTCCGCTCAAGACACTCAAGTCCTCGTTTGCCAAAGCTCTTTCGGCCCCGATTGCCGAACGCGGTTTTGGACTGACAGCCGCACAACTCAGTGCCACTGCAACCGTAGAGGACAACGGGCACAGCAGTGAAATCAGTCACGGATCGGTCGTCATCGCAGCGATTACTTCCTGCACCAATACCAGCAACCCTTCGGTCATGCTCGGTGCCGGTCTGCTTGCCAAGAAAGCCGTCGCCCGAGGCTTGACGGTCAAGCCATTCGTAAAGACCAGTTTGGCGCCAGGCTCACGTGTGGTCACGGACTACTTGGAAAAAGCCGAGGTTCTCGGCGCGCTCCAGACCCTAGGGTTCCATGTGGTTGGATATGGTTGCACGACCTGCATCGGCAATAGCGGTCCCCTCCCCGAATCGGTATCCAATGCGATCGGCCATGGGAACTTAGTCGCCGCAGCGGTTCTCAGCGGCAATCGCAATTTTGAGGGACGGGTCAATCCTTTGACCCGTGCCAACTACCTCGCAAGCCCCGCGTTGGTCGTGGCCTACGCCATCGCAGGCACCGTCGAAATCGATTTCGAAACAGAGCCTATCGGCTACGACCCTGCAGGTCAGCCTGTCTTTTTCAAAGAGATTTGGCCAACCCAAGAAGAAATCGAATGGAGTATCGAACAAAGTGTTCAACCCGAGATGTTCACCAAGCTCTACTCTAGCGCGTTTACCTCGAATGAAACTTGGAACGCAATCCCCATCACTCCCGGCGAACTCTACAACTGGGATGAAAAGAGCACTTACATCCAGCGGCCTCCCTTCTTGGAAGGAATTACCAAAAACGAAGGGTCTATCTCGCCCATTTTGCAGGCCAAAGTGCTCGCGGTTTTAGGCGATTCGGTCACAACCGACCATATTTCCCCCGCCGGCTCCATCGCCAAGGATGGACCCGCAGGTCGCTTCTTGGTCGACAACGGAGTGCACCCAAGAGATTTCAATAGCTATGGAGCCAGGCGAGGCAATGACCGCGTGATGGTGCGAGGTACGTTTGCCAACATTCGAATTCGCAATGCGATGACCCCTGGTATCGAGGGAGGTGTAACCACTTACCTACCCACGGGCGAGCAGATGAGCATCTACGACGCTTCGATGAAATACCAAGCCAACAAGACTCCACTGATCATCCTCGCGGGCTCCGAATATGGAACCGGTTCGTCGAGAGACTGGGCCGCCAAGGGGACGTTGCTGCTTGGGATCCGTGCGGTGATCGCCGTCTCCTACGAGCGAATCCACCGAAGCAATTTGGTAGGGATGGGAGTCCTGCCCCTGCAATTCATGGAGGGACAGTCCGCGCATAGCCTCGGCTTGACCGGCGAGGAATCGATCGACGTCCCAACCCTCAATGACCAACTGCAACCGCGTAGCGTGGTACACGTCGTAGCGACCAAACCGGACGGAACGCAGCAAACCTTCCAGGCGCTCGTTCGTATCGATACCCCCGTAGAAATCGATTACTATCGCAACGGCGGAATCCTGCCGACCGTCCTTCGCAAACTCGCGGAAGCATAGTACTGCATGGCCAATCGAAGACGATCGACCATTACCGTAACCAAAGTTGCGGTCGTATGCGCAGCCGTCACGACCGCCTTGGCAATGGCCGCCTCGGGCGTCGTCTTTGCCACTGGCGGACGAAACTATGCCGAGGGACTTCATCAGTCCGCATTGCTGGTCATGCTGGTGGCCTATGTCTTTCTAATCGGTTCGCTCATGATCTCCAAAAGGAATCAGCCTGTCTCGCTCCGCATCGATGAAAGAGAGGATTGCCTCCTGCTCTCTCCCTGTTGCGTGGATGATTACGCCCTCCTCGATCAAACCAACATCGATCGATTCGCTGCCAATCCCCATAAAGAAATCTCGAGAGACCGGCGCAGCGCCATCCGTATCATCCTAGCGAGAAATGTGTCCATCGAGGAGCACTTTCTCAACACCCTCGCCTTGTTCCCAAACCTCTGCGTACTGGATCTGCAGGATTCCCAAGTATCGGACGACTTTTGGACGAACCTCGACGAACTCCCCAATTTGTCTCACGTGTTGGCCACCAATGCCATTGCGGACGAAATGCTTCGCAACATCTCCTTCTCATTGCCTGAAGTCAAATTCTGGATCGGCAAGCGACGGAAATTGGTCCTTGCTTCCACCTCTGCTCTCCATCCCCAGGGAGTTCTCAAGTGAGCGCTCGCGGACCTGCAATGGTCTATCTCATCGGTGCTGGACCCGGTGACCCAGGTCTGATCACGGTTCGCGGTGCGGAGTTGATCGGCCGAGCGGATGCCATCCTATACGATGGCCTATCCAATGAAGCATTGCTCCGCTACGCCTCGAAATATGCCGAGAGGATTTGCGTAGGCAAACATGGGCATGGCGGAAACTGGAGCCAATCTCAAATCGATGACGAAGTCGTGCGGCTGGCGAAAAGCGGCAAGCGGGTGGCTCGTTTGAAAGGAGGCGATACAGCCGTCTTTGCTCGCACCGCTGAGGAAATCGATCGGCTCATGGACGAAGGCATTCCCTTTGAAGTCGTCCCTGGCATCACTGCGGCATTGGCCTCTAGCGCCTATACAGGCATTCCCATCACACACCGCGACTGGTCCTCCGCCGTCGCGTTGGTCACGGCCCGATTGCAACCCGCAGATGGTAGCGACGATGCCGAAGACTCACTCGATTGGAACTCGCTGGCTGCATTTCCAGGAACACTGGTATTGTATATGGGGGTGCACACCGCAGCCCATTGGAGCAAAAAACTGATCGATGCCGGCAAGCCTCCCTCAACCCCCGTTGCGATCATCCGCCGTTGCACATGGCCCGATCAACAGGTACTCGGCTGCGAGCTTGGAAACGTAGCCGAAACCATCGCGTCGGTCCCCGGTCTCAAACCTCCCATCATCAGTATTGTCGGAGAAGTCATTCGCATGGCCAGGTCGTTCGATTGGTTTTCGGCGAGGCCTTGGTTCGGCAAACGCGTCTGGATTACGAGCCCCGAACACAGCGGGCAAGTCCTGAGCAAAAAATTCGCAGAGCTGGGGGCCGACGTCATCGAGGTTCCTGTAATGTCGATCGCGTTGCCAAGCGATTGGAGCCGCATCGACGAATCCTTGCAAAGCCTCGCATCGTACGATTGGATCATTTTTAGTAGTACGGTGGGGGTCGATGCGTTCTTCTCTCGCCTTCAAGCGATTGGCAAAGATGGCCGATGCTTGCATCAATGCAAACTGGCCGCCGTCGGCTCAGGCACCGCCGCCGCGATTGCAAAGCACTCGATGCATTGCGATATGGTACCTCAGACGCCCGGCGCGGATTCGTTAGCAAACCTCCTGATTCCCCAATGCGCTGGCAAGCGGTTTTTGTTCGTCCGAAATCCGGACGGTGAATCGCAAGCCATGGAACGAATGGCAAAATCGGGTGCACGGGTCGAGGCGATGGATATCTATCGACAAGTCCCAGCCACTTCGCTACCACTCCACTTGATGGAGCAGTGCCGCGCGGGGGAGGTCCACGCGATCACAGTGACCAGCCAAAATATAGCCAATTCCGCCGTTGAGCTTCTGGGCTCATGCAGTTCTGCACAACAATGGCTCAGCCTCACTCCAACGATTACCGATCGATTGCACCAACTGGGCTGCAACCAAGTTCAAACCGCCCGCGAGCCCAGCTTCGATGCTCTGTTAGAGCTCTGTTAGGCGAGGGGCAAGCTGAAACATACCACCCGTAGTTTGGGACCATTGTCCCGAACTAACAATGGGACGGAACAGAGGTCCCATGCTCCGCAAAAGCTCACTTTCGCAGAGCGAAAGGCGACAATTTAAATCATTTTTCGAGCGAGCGATCCATGTCCAGAATCTCTAGCTTTCTTGCCGTCGAAGAAATGAGTCCGATTTGCTGCGCCCGGTTAGATAGCTCGTCTAAAGCTGCCTTTCCGATCGGCCCGAGGTCGACCGTCCAGTCGTTGACATACAGCTCGACATGTTGCATGAGGACCGAATCGTTGTGCTCTTGGGCGTAGCGTCGCATGGTTGGCAAGGTCTCTTGACGATTGGCCAAAGCGTAATGTAACGAGTCCTGAATGACGGTCTGAATGGTCCGCAATGTCGTCAGGCCTAACGATCTCGCCCCGACGATCCCGCCCAGCGGTAGGGGGCAATGCGTCTCTGACTCCCATCGCGTTCCCAGGTCCTCGACCCAATGTAGCCCTTCGTTTTGCCACGTAAATCGCCCTTCGTGAATGCACACACCGAAATCTGCTCGGCCCGCTTGCAGCCGCGGCATGATCTCAGAAAAGACACATTGCTCGATGAGTGTCGTATGCGGGTAAAACAATTGGAACAGGAGGGTGGCCGTGGTATGCTCGCCTGGGCAAAGCGTCTTTTGCGATGCGCGTGATGGTCTGTCGCCCGACGCGGCCGCAAGCAACAACGGCCCCACACCAAACCCAAGCGCCGAGCCGCTGGGCAATACGAGCATTTGATCGGTAAGCGAAAGCGCAGCATGAAAACTAACTTTTGCGACGTCTAAGTCACCTGCGAAGGCGCGCGTGTTGAGTTGTTGGATGTCCAGAAACTCGATTTGAAAGTCGAGACCCCGCCAGTCCACTTGCCGTTCGATCAGACCGTGGAAAGCAAACGTATCATTCGGACAAGTAGAAATAGCCAATCGGATCGGCCTATTCATTGAGTAACCTCTTCGAGGATCTCAAGGATCCTTTTTTCGACTGCAGCCATCGCTTCGTGAACCCGCCAATGGGATTTGTTCCGATCCCCAGCCAGATTGGATATCCCGCGGACGACTCGTATCGCGATCCCCGCAAGCCGACACGCGGCGGCAACCGAAAATCCCTCCATGTCTTCCGCAATTGCGTTTGCATACTTGTCGATGCGCATCGCCACGTCTTGCGAATCGGCCGACGCAGCACAGCAAGTTAACAACGTGCGGGGAGTTGCTTGGTTATCGGAATCGGAGTGCCATCGGACCACGTCAGAAATTTCTGGTGCTTCGGGCCACTGACTCCAGCCGAGCTCGGCGGCCGATAGAAAACCGCCGCCTGAACCCGCTCCGATCCCATAGCATACGGCTTCATCGAACTCTACTGCGGAGCCGACCAAACATGCAGGGCCCAATGCACCTGCAATGCCTGCAAGCAGAACTTGGTCGGGTTTATATCTCGCAATCAACTGCGTCGTTCGGATGGCCGAAACAATAGGACCGAATCCGCAAACCTCGACCCGTATGTGGGCCGTAGGTATACGGTCTCGAAAATCCTTCGAGAAACAATCCCACTCCATTTGAGTGGGGACGAGCAAAAGGGTCGATGCCATCTAAGAGGTGTTGGGTAATCGCGTCTATAAAACAATAACGCTTACCGCACGGAGAAATTTCTTTCCGCAAGTTGGGCAAGGCGTTGCCAGGATAAATCATCCCCTGCCGCCTCCAAAAAACTATGGGCCCTATCCCAATCCGCTTCGGATTCCATCAAAAACCTGAGCGAGCTATGGTTCAGTTGCTCTGGAAGTGGAATGAGCTTGACAAGAAATAGGGACGGATTCCTTCGGATCACTTCGGGGACATCCGAGGCATCGTCCAACAGATTTTCGCGTTCCAATTTTTCGAGGGCACCGACCGAACACATCTCGCCAACCAATCCGAGCGACTGAAGCGAAAAGGAGGGGCGGCTGGGTGACACAAATCCGACGAAGTCTGTCGTCGGATTTGCCCACCCGCGCGATACCAATCGATCGAGCAGCATGGGGTCGGTAAAAGGACAGAGAGGGCTCGAGAAAACCATCCAATCCGCGTCTAACCGATCGGCCAACTCTTTGGCTCTGCGACTAGGGGTATCGGAAGCGCTAGGCATCCATCGCGCATTGCACAAGCCTGTTTGACTAATCAGTTCTCGGAAGCTTGGCGGTCCCGTTACAACAATCGTGTCGATCAATGTGGACTCGCTCAAACGTCGGATACACCATTCGAGCAAAGTTAACCCGTCCAATCGCCGGAGTGCCGATTCGACCCGGGTTGTTCGTTGCGATGTGCCACTGGCAACTGCCAGATCGATCAAGGCAACCGTTTGTCTTGGATTCGTCGCCATACAATGCTCCATGCGTGTAAGTTACTTGGCGGAGTTGGAATCACTGGTTTCCCATCCGTGGCGTTGCATCATGGTGAAGAAGAGGATCGCAGTGGAAAACATCAATCTATCCCACCCGATCACCGCCCGCAAGCACCACCGTAGGTCGCTTTTGCCGAAAGCGACTCCCGCCCACCGTCCCCATCAAACCCCACCAAAGCACAGTCCTTCAACCAAATGTGAGCGTCCGTTGAACCGCATCTTAACAAGCGGTGCAGCTATTCTGGCTTCTTTCGGTTTCTGAGCTGCCGCTTACGAGTTGCCATATTTCGAATTTATTCACATGGATGAACAGGATGAACAGGATGCAGGAATCTATGCTGTACATCCTGTGTATCCATGTCCGATCGGAATGTCAACCAAATCGCGTGCACCACGCGTTGGTAACATCCACGATCATCACGCAGTCCGCATCGCTGGTTGTCAGCAAATGATTGCATTCCGGCAAACTGATCAACGATCGCTGCTTGGAAAGGGAAGCTGGCAAGGTTGCATCCAATCCGCAATTCACTACCGCGTTTTGAAAAGAAACCGTCTCATCCACCGGAGAATGAAAGGCGAGGATCGGTTTGCTGATCCTCCGCACTTGGGATGGCAGATCATACGATCGAAAGTCTTCGAGCATCTGACGTTTGATAGAGTGCCATCGACCGCCGATGGAAACGCGACCGTGGCCCGTTGAAGCGATCTCTGGGTCCATCGACTCAAGCAGACTTGCGAGATGGTGTGTATCGCTTGGTGATGCCACCGCGATCACCCCTTGCACGCTTTCCAGCTCCATCGCCATCGACAAACTCGCTGCACCGCCAAAGCTGTGTCCGATCAAGAAGGAGGGAGGTCGAAATTCGCTGTCCATGAAATTGGCAGCAGCGCGAAGATCCTCTCGATTGGTGGTGAAGTTCGTATCGCAAAATTCTCCCTGGCTGTTACCGAGCCCCGAAAAATCAAATCGAAGCACTCCCCAACCTCTATCGGCCAGTCCCCGGCTAATCCGGACGATTGCCTTTAAGTCTTTGCCGCAGGTAAAGCAGTGCGAGAACAAAAAGAAGCCCCGAGGCGATCCGTCGGGCAGCTCCATGATACCTGCGAGCTGATTGTTAGCATGTCCTGGAAACTGAACACGTTGCGTTGATCGAGCCATAAAAAAATGTCTGTTTCATTCCGGACGGCGGTAAGACTTCGCCGATCCCTTTAGCGTACTCGTCGCATCTCAATCGAGCCATTATCTCCAGCCGCTTGAAAATTCCCTCGCAGTCCCAAGGCGTCGGCTTGTGCGCTCATTCGGTAGCTCCCCAAGATTCGTCCCAAAGGTTTTTCAGCGGTTAGAATCGTATTGCCGTACATGTCGTGGGTGGGATTCAGCGTTACACGGTAAGCGAACGGGATGACCACCGCAAATCGGCCAGCAAAGCGAGCTTGATACGTTCCATCGGCACTTGGTTGCACAACGGCTCGCATAGGACCACGATGGCCCGTCGACCCGCTTCTCCATTCCCCCCGATATACACCCACTGGGCTATCTGCAAACACAGGAAGGGCGGACGCAAAACCAATCACAACCAGGGTCAAAGCGCACGGCCATATACGGAATCTTGGTGTCATATCAAATGCAAAAGTTTAAAATGGGAGCGAGATGAAAACAACCGTTCCTATCCAGATTGCACCGCACAGCCCGTTTTGTCAACGACCCGTTCCACAGCCATGGCCAGACGCATGGGCATCCGTCCCCCTTACTTTGAGTCGCCAATCCTCAAGTAGCCCGACCACAGCAGTGGGGTGCTTCCCGAGATCGCGCTATCGGCTTTGGTTGAAACTCCTTTGAAACAGGGTTCGCTGCGAGGATCCAACTCTTCTTCCCACAGCGTGAGCACCGCCCGCTGCCATGATTCCGAAACGCTCAAGTCGGTTTGGTTTTCCTCGAAGGATCGCATCAACGAGACAGTGCTCTGGCCACCGACCGTCCAACGCGAGATCGTCATTTGCTTTGTCCCTTGAGCGATCAATGGCAGCGTGAGCCTCAGCCATTCATCGCCTGTTGCATGCATCGTTACCGGTGCGGTGGCTACTCCCGGTGCGGTCACTGCATTCACCCCTGCTAAAACCAGAGTGGACGGAGTGCCCCACGGCAATCGCCCCCAAAACCGAATATTGGATTGATTCACATTGGGATCGGTTGGAACCGGCCCAACTTTATCCCAGCTCATGGTCGCGTAAGAGCTGATCCGATCGGAAGCGATTTTAAAAAACCGGCTTGGGGGAAAAGTCGTTCCGTTTTTGCTCAAGCTATCGACAACAAAATGCTTTTTGCTCGTCAACTCCTCTCGTAAGTCTTTTGCTTTGGATGCATCCAACGAAAAGAAATCATTGGTCTGCACATCGACCCCGCGTATGCATTTGGACATGGAGGGTGCGTCTAATAAAAAGGGCACCAATCCCAATGTCGGAGAATACGTGATGCAATGTTCTGAAATGCATGGCAACGCATTGGGCAGTTCGTTCAAGGGAAGGGTCTCCCATGGTAAATTCCAAAGGCAATCATCGGGAACAATAATCCATCTCTGAGCGGACACCATCGCCGCCCACACTTCCTTGGGAAAGAGTTGATTCCTAAGCTCAATGCGTTTGGCAAGCTCCCTGCTCTTGACGGCGTTGCTGACTTCGCCATCGCGGTCCCGGATTGCAAAGAGTTGTCCCAACAGGTTTGCTACGTTGCTTTCCAGTCCGGCAGCATCCGATATTTCCCATGACTGCCATTTTCCCGAAGCATAGAGTGAGCCTCTCATTTTTGCCCCGACCGCAGCAAAGACGATGACGGCATCGCTGGGACGCAGCGACTTGCCAAAGAAATCCTTGGAATGACGCGGAGGGAAAATCTCAGCGACAGGCATGGGGCTGATCGCAGCAGACCATAGCAATGACTCTTGTGTAGACGACAATCGCAGTGCATTCTCCCAACGGCGGGTCTCCTCTTCGGACCACTTGCGCCAATCCCATTTCGGATTGGCGATCAAGGGCGATATCAGTTGCTGGATCTTGGTCACGTTTTGTTCTAAGACGGGCAGCTGCTTGCGTTGCATGGCTACCTCAGCGGCGTTGGCGATGAACCGGTTGTCGCCATGAAACAACATCTGCAAGTCGGACACTCGGGACTCCAATTCGTTGAGCCGCCGATACCGTTTTCGCTTCATATCATCGAGCGCAGATACCAAATCCGAATCGTCGCGGGTCCGCAGTTGGATATCCATCAGGATGTTGCTGCCTTCCGATTTGTCGACGAGCAACCAATCCAACTGCTCGATGGGATGGACACGCCAATGGCCAGCGGCCGGGGATCTGAGCAACTGCGTTAACAGCAATTCGATCGTCGGTTCTGGGATCGCTTTGCTCTTGGCCAACTGCAGTACCAGATCCAATTGAAACAATGCGGGCGAACCGAAACCTTTTTCACTGCCTCGCAAAAACGAGACACTCTCGAAAAGCTTCGAAAGGCCATCGGCAATGTTCCCTTCCAAAAACGCCACCTTGGCCTGCGCATAGCGAACCACCGCTTCTGCCCTTGGCAGCGCTACTTGCTTTGGCAAGAGCAGGGTCGTGGATGTCGTGCATTGCTTGGTAGCGGTTTCCATGTCTCCAACCAACGCCGCCAACTTTGCCATTTCAACATGGCTTCGAATGTTCACGAGTCGGCTTTTCTTGGCCGACCAAGTGACCAATTGTTGCAGCATCTTGGCGGTGTTGGCGTCTTGTCCATTCGCCATGCTAGCGGCCGAAAGGATTTCGACCGCTTCGTACAAGTGGTCCATCTGACCTGCCCGAGCGGCAACCACCGATGCCTCGACCGCCCGATCCTCAACGACCAAGATCTCGTTGGATTCGATGGCGAGATCCGCCAGCGCGAGCAGCGCAATGGCTGTCAACGGATGG
>JANODW010000769.1:0-2269 GCA_031412875.1 Pirellula sp.
CTAACGGTCTCCGTTTTTTGTTTGCATGGGATTGCAATGAACCTGGGCTCGGCTCGGAGGAAACCCATTTAAGAAGGGCTTATATTGGTTTCCGAGCTTGTTGGGACGGGTTGATCTGATATGTTCAAAGGACTGGAAACTCTTGGCAGCTCCATCGTTGCCTTCTTTTGTCCGGTCCTAGTGTGATCGAAATTCGCTTTTGTCGCGATTTTCCGTTCCTTCGCATAGGTTTGTGGATCGATATGCGAGACATCACCTATGGGCTGGGCTATTTCCCTTTTATTGTTCTTTGTATTGACCTTAATCGTCGTCGGTGCGGTCGCAGTAGTGGCCATTTACGGCAGGCTTTGGATAGAAGCCTATTCATGTGGCGCCCAGGTCAGCATGCGAGATTTGGTCGCAATGTCGCTCCGTGGAATCAATCCACGCACCATTGTGACTGCGAAAATAATGGGCAAGCAATCTGGGATTGCGATCGACGACGCGACCGGGATGAGCAACTCGCGACTGGAGTCGCATGCGCTGGCCGGCGGCGATGTGCTGAGCGTTGTCCTAGCAACGATTGCGGCCAAATATGCGGGACTGCCTCTTGGATTTGACCGAGCAATGTCCATCGATTTGGCAGGACGAGACTTAATCGATTCGGTGAGGACCACGGTATTGCCCAAAGTCATTCATTGTCCGGACAAGTCGGAATCAGGCCAGGACAGCATTAGCGGTGTATCCAAAGACGGCATCGAACTATTTGTTCGTGCTTGGGTAACCGTGCGAACCAACCTCGATCAACTCATCGGGGGAGCAACCGAGAAGACGATCATTGCCCGCGTGGGACAAGGGATCATCAGCGCCATCGGATCGACGGACTCTTTCAAAACGGTGCTGGAAACTCCAAGCATCATTTCCAAAAAAGTACTCGAACGCGGCTTGGACGCCAATACTTCGTTTTCGATCGTTTCGATCGATATCGTCAATGTAAGCGTGGGAACGAACATCGGCGCTACCCTGATGATCGCGCAAGCCGAAGCGGACATGAAGACCGCGACCGCCGAAGCGGAATCGCGACTGGCCATGGCCGTCGCTCGGGAACAAGAGATGACTGCTCGGATCTCAGAACAGAGAGCAGATCTCATTCAAGCAGAGGCTCGGGTTCCGATCGCATTGGCGTTTGCATACTCGCAAGGAAATTTTCAGTCCGCTTCCCCGTCCCGTTCGATGGAAAACTTCCCACATATATGCGATGGCACTTCCATCGGAGCTTAAACGGCGAAAGCTAGCCGCACGTCTTCCGGGATCGGGATCAACTTGAGCGATGTCAAGTCGACAAAGACCCAACGTGTTTCCGCAATAGCGCACAGCCGATCGTCCGACTTGCGAACGATTTCATATTTCCGTAACGCCGACACTCGGTCCAAATCTTCCAGCCAAGTGCGAATCGCAATTTCGTCTCCCAATTGCGCTGGGACTTTGTAAGTGATTTTATGGGATCGAACGATCCATCCGGTTCCAGCTTGACGGTATCGGTCCGAGGGCCAACCTACATGCTTGGAATGCGCGTCGGCCGTCTTAAGCGTCCAGCGAAGATACTGCAGATTGTTAACGTGATTGAGCTCGTCCAAATCCTCTTCGCAAACAATCCGATGATCGATATAGATCGCGGGAGACGCCATTCCACATTGCCCATGTATGCCTGAAAAACCCACTTGGCCCATGCCGTTCTAGAAAACGATACCCCAGAAAACGGCGGCACAAAGTAAGTTGAGGATTGTATGCGCTACGATCAGCGGGAACAACCTTCGATAGCGCGCAAAGTAGCATCCAAAGAACACCCCGATAAGCGTCCCGCCGAAGAATCCCACCCACAGTCCCTGGTAGAGATGATAACTGCCAAACATCATCGCCGCGATCAACACGGCGGGCCAAGTTTTTCCGAATAGCCGTTCCAGCCTATCGATCAGGTAGGCACGCATCACCAGCTCTTCGGCAACGCTGTTGGCAATAATAGCAGCCGTCAAAGATGCGAGGGTGATTAAAAGGGAACGCATTCCCACCCATGGCTGGTTGTTTTCTCCCGCCCACTCCGACTGGGCCTGCATTTTCCAAACCAACCAAGTCGCGCAAAAGGCAACCAAACCGAGCAGTACTCCAACCGCGAACGAGCTCCACCAACTCGGTATGCGGTCTTGCGCGTCGGGTTTTTTGATACCGTTTAAGAATAGTACCGGTGCCATACACGCAATGACAAACAAGGAACGGCTCCATAGCCATTGGA
>JANODW010000770.1:0-2213 GCA_031412875.1 Pirellula sp.
ACAATCCGCAAAGCCATGGGGACATCCGACAGTCGCTCGGCAACCCTAGGTCATCTTTTCGTGCGAGTGCTCTTTTCTCCAATCAATCCAAGGTTTTTTTACTATGACAACCTATCTATTCGAACAACCTTGGATAATCGGCGCAATCGGAACCTGTTTGACCGTTGTGACTTTGTACGGTTGGACCCAGTCGGGGAATTCCATTGCACTCAAGACCGGAGCGGTTTTCGGGGTTGTGACGATTTTGCTTTTGGCCATCAACCTCTGGGTCGTTACCGATTCGGAAAGGCTTCGGGTCTGGCTCGCAGACACTGCCAGCGAATTGCAAAACAACCGATGGGAACAGGTGCAGAAGAGGGTGTCACCACAACCGAGTGTTCGCGTTGCCAACATCTCAGACCGGATCAAGAACGTCAAATTCTCGATCGCTCAAGTGACGAAAATCCATGGGATGGACTTCGATTATTCCGGCGATATGCCTACTGCTTTCATTCGGATGAATGCATTCGTGGAAGCGGAAAGCGGGGGATTGTCCGGCAAGGCTCCGCGATGGGTCGGTCTGACGTTAGAGAAACGCGGGCAAGACTGGCTCATCTTGGACTTGGAGGACAGAGATCCTCAGCATGAGTTTGTGAATTCGGATTCCGGCGCGAATTCGCTTGGACAGATGCTCCAAAATGGACGGTGAAGGTGCGGACATAGTCTTGGGATGGCCGTGAGCGGCTTATGCATGGGCACACATAGAATGCTTAAGTAAAGTCGCAGGTGTCTTTCAAATTCGCTTGCCCGTCGCCATCATCGATGTCGTTCCCTTCGGAACATTGCGTATCGGCTTCCATGCTTTGCGTATCGAGTTCCGAAGCGGTCATCTCTAGGTCCTGGAGGAGCAATTCTTCGGAAGGGCGAGACAGAATCAGTTGCAAACGATTGCGTTGTGGTTGCGGAGCAAAGAACTGAGCAAGGACGACCGTGATGTTGTCTGTTCCACCTCCTTGCTTGGCCATCGAGACCAACATCTCGCAGGCCGACTGCGGGTTGTGGACATGATTGAGCGTCTGCTTGATTTGCAAATCGGAAACATGCTTGTTGAGTCCATCGCTACACAACAGGATCGCATCATCGCGATGCAGGTCGAGCTTGTAGATATCGGGCGTGACGCTGGATGCCCCTGCACCCAAAGCATTGACCAGTACATTGGACCATTGGGAGCGTTCCATTTCTTCGGGCGCAAGCTGCCCTTTTTGCATCATCTCATTTGCAACAGTATGGTCGCGCGTCACCAACTGCAACTTCCCTTTGCGAAGC
Organism: Pirellula sp.; assembly: GCA_031412875.1. Classification (GTDB taxonomy): domain Bacteria; phylum Planctomycetota; class Planctomycetia; order Pirellulales; family Pirellulaceae; genus JBKCUI01. The sequence continues at coordinate 1,306 of JANODW010000770.1, forward strand.
AAATAGCAGCGCGTATCGCCAGCATGCACCACGATCATTCTCGGCCAAGTGACGTACGCGAGCGTCAAGGTGGTTCCCATCCCTGCGCAGTCAAGGTTGTTTTGCGATTGGACCTCGACGGCTCGATGCGCATTCTCCAGCATCAACTTGAGGTCCTCAACGAACTCGTCTTCGTTCGACGCTTCGGACTTATCCATCCAACTAACATTATTCAGAATGGCATTTGCACAGTACTCCACCGCGAACGAACTCGCTTCGCTCCCACCCCGATGCCCTCCCATGCCATCGGCCACAATAAACAGATGGCCTTTGGGGGCGCCCGCCAGACGGGCCTGGGCCTCGAACCGCCCGGCACCCGAAAGTACCTTCATCCCTCGAGAAAGCTCAACAACCAAGAAATGATCCTGATTGTCCATTCGCAGTTTGCCGGTGTCCGTGATCCCAGCCGACCGCACTTCTATGGTTTTCATTTTGAATCATGCCGCTCAATGATACTTGGATTAGCATCGCCACAGAATGCTATCGTAACAGAATCAGCGGAGCCTAGCACTTGAACTGGATTTCTTAAGGTTCGCGACGCTTTAGGCGACGCGGCGATAGTCCGCTGGATTGAGATCATCCCCCTCCATGGGTAACGTTCCTTCTTCGGACTTTATCAACTTAGACAGAATGTAGGTGGCCGCGGCGCAGCTTGCACCTGGCTTTGCATACTGGCTGGCGAGCTCGCTGAGATTGCGTCGTTGCGATAGGCGATACTGGCTATCGCCCAGAAGTTTCGACATTTCTTCCGTAACATCCACAATCGAACGCAGTGCCGACCTCGAATTCAACTTGCCGTGCGAAAGGAACTCCGGCAACACCTGACGGTCCGCGATGAGATTGGGCAACGACATCCGCTTGCACTTTAC
>JANODW010000771.1:0-3575 GCA_031412875.1 Pirellula sp.
CATAACACAGCTCTTAGGACGCTATCAGTTTGACCTGAAACTGGGATTTCCTGCTGAGTTGCTCCCACAAGATGTCCTGCCCAGAAATGTTGTTCGGATCGCCGGAGTTGTCAATGCGGTAGGCGAGAATGCTGCGATCGGTACTGCTGTCGGAATCACTGCATTCAGCACCGATGCTGACGCGACTAACAATGCAATCACGTATTCACTTGTAGCAAGCGATGGCGGTAATTTTTCTATCGATTCAAATACTGGAATAGTCAGAACGGCTGCCATTCTCGATCGAGAGTTGCTTGGCCCGACGAGAAGTATCACGATTCGAGCGACGTCGATAGACGGATCCACAGCGGATAGATTCTTCACCATCAACATTGGCGATGTTGATGAATTCGATATTTCTGGAGTTTCGGACGTCAATCCATCGATTAGTTCTGTTGCCGAAAATTCTGCCGTCGGTACAGCGGTAGGGATCACTGCATATGCGAGTGACTCCGATTCCACCTTCAACGCTATCACGTACTCGCTGGCGAATAGCGATGGAGGTCGATTCGCGGTGGATGCGATGACTGGGCAAGTCACTGTGGCGGGATCAATCGATCGCGAGTTGGATGGTTCGATGCGAGCGATAGTGGTGCGGGCGACCAGTTTGGACGGTTCGTTCACCGAAAAGGAGTTCCAAATAAACGTCTCGGATGTCGACGAATATAATGTTGGGAACATCATCGACCTTGAAGGTGGAGCTAATTCAGTTGCGGAAAATTCTGCGATGGGGACAGTCGTCAACTTTCGCGCTTTTGCTAGCGATTTGGATGCAACCTCGAATAGCGTATCGTATGCGTTGATCGACAACGCAGGTGGCAGGTTTGCGATTGATTCTTTGTCGGGGGCCGTTTCAGTTGCTAGTGGAGCATCGCTGGATTACGAATCGGCTCGGTCGCACGGTCTATTGGTACAAGCGACAAGCAGCGATGGTTCTTCAACGGTGTTAAGCATTGCGATTGCAGTAGTCGACGTTGATGAAAAGCCCATCGCGACAGCAGATTTGTATGCAATGACGGTGATCGATGTATTGCGGGTAAGTGGAGCGGGGGCACTGGGTAACGATGCAGACCCAGAAGGGAAGGTCCTTGGATTTCAACTGCTCAGCGGGCCTGTAAGCGGCGTCTTCACTTTTGGAAGCGATGGCTCCTTTGCGTTTACTCCTCAGTCCGGCTTTACGGGACAAGTGACCATCGTCTATCGAGCGTTTGATGGAGTACTGTATTCTGATCCGACCACGATGACGATTGTCGTATCGCTCCCTCAGGTGGGAGCGTCGGGCAACGGATCTGAACCAGCCGATTCCAGCAACACCGATGTTTCAAGCGGTTCGGGCAATTCGGTCACCGTGTCGGATACCGATTCGCCATTGCAGACCGCACTCATCGGGAATCCGGTGTTGGGAGCGCTAGATGCCAGCAATCCATCGGAAACGATTGTCGTGGGTGCAGATTTGTCTTCGGCAGCCCCATCCGAACGGCTGTTAGCGTTTGATGCGAGTTCGTACGTATTGGCGGCGGACACTGAAGGACGCGGGTTTGGTGATTTAGCGCTAGGCCAGTCTCAGCGAACGCTTCGGGTTCAATTCGAACATTGGGCAAATAGTCGGCGTTTCGATTTGAATGAAATGAGATCGGATGATCATGAAGGGATATTGAATGGCTCCTTGCTCGCAGGGGCAGATCGGATCGGCAGAGAAGAGCAGAACTCAAGCGATGTAATGCTTACGGTGGGAACCGCTGTTTCCACCGCTATTGGAACCGGGGCAATTTTATGGGTTGTACAAGCGACGCAGTTAGCTGCCACCTTTATCAGTGCAACCGCGCCGACGTGGATGCAAGTCGACATCGCAGCGGCACTCAATAATCTTGCTAAGGAGAAGAGTAGCACCGACGAGGCGAGCGCGAAAATATTTGAATAGGGGGTTCTAGGGCCTGGGCGGGAGGCCATCGAACTCTGGAACTTACCGATCGGCGGACTTGGCATCCAAAATGCATGAAAAACCGGGAATGCAAATGGTCTTTACCTAGTCTGCGCCAATCTGCTAGGCTGCTCATGGACCCACGGCGAGCCTAATGGATAGATCGCTTTGTAAATGGATTTTGGTGAGGGAGGAGCCCTAGTAATGCACATTATTCGAATGGACATCGATCGGAAGCATTCTGCAGAGCACTTGCAAGTCGGGCCGCTTGGTTGCGGCTTGAATGCTATCTATTCTGCAGTGCCGGAAGGAATTTCGACCCTTGCCCGATTTGTGAAGGGGCTGCTTTTTCGCGGTCATGGCACCCATGAGTTGGATTACGACGAAGATACTTGGGCAATCGATGGCAGTTTGCAATGGGCGGATGCCACGGGGTATGTGCGGTTGATGTCGTACGCGGGTGGATCGCCGCTGTTTCCAAATCGATTTGTTCACTCCCCATTGCATCCCTCGGAAAAAGCAATTCACGCGGCGGATCCTCAGCAAATGCGTGGGCTTGGAAATGTTTTTTGGGAGGGGGACGAGAACGATAGTCGGTGGGACGACTTGCGAGGCGATATTCTGGGGATGGTTTTTTGCAGCCCCTTGGGCACAGTCTCGCCGGAGAATCTTTGGTGGGCGGCGAACCGACTGGGTGTCCACACGCCTGCTAAAAATGAGCTGGACGAAGGGTACCAACGCCTCAAAATTGAGGAGCAAGAGCTATTGGAGCGTCTCCGCAGCGCTGAGAGCGTTGACCATGATCGCGCTTGGTGGTCGATTGAACGGGATCGTATTGCCGCCGAGCTAGCGCACGTTCAAAAGAAGAACGCGGAGTCGATGGCGAGAGCAGACCGATGCTGCCAGCCTTGTTCGCAGGGAGGTAACGATCGGTTGGCTGTCGTTCAAGCGGAGATTGCCAGGCTGCGTGGTTTGATTCAAGAATCTCTGGTCAATGAAGCGAATTCCCAGCTCAACGAACATCGGACCGATGGACTGCGAGCCGTTTCAGGAGAGTCGCTCTTTAACAATGTTTCCTTGCACAATGCCGCATTTGGAAAAGCAAGGGTAGGTTCGAATCGTACGGAGTTTCTAGCGGAACGCCAACGCCTGCAAAACAGGGTCGACGAGCTTGCGATCGAGCAACGGCAATTGGAGGACGAGATGCGATTCTCCAACTACTCTCCGGTCGCTCACCCGTCCCAAAAGTGGGACGACACTCAATTGAGGCAGCAGCATGCGCATTCGGAGGAGATGATCCGGCGATGGGACCGTCGGGCCCAGACGCATCGTCGTTTGCAGGAGGTGCAGTCTCATCTAAAAACACGTTCACCGTACAGACGCACGACGGAAGGCTCTCTCATTCCGCTAGTGGAAAAATACTTGAGAGAACTGACTTCGGGAGCGGCTCGCAGCCTCCCTCTCTGGGCGGTCGATGCTTCGTATGTCGATTCGCAATTGCATGGGCGTGCTTCGCTAGATCGTGTTAGAGAAAATGGAACCCGCAGAGCCCACTACGACACAATGTTGCCTGGCGAAACCACGTTGCCTGGCGAAACCACGTTGCCCGGCGAAG
>JANODW010000772.1:0-5502 GCA_031412875.1 Pirellula sp.
AAAACCGCGATGGCCACTGTCGAGGAAAAATGACTTGTCGATAGCGAGAGTCGCTGAGGCTTCCCACCTGTGGATGGGCTTAACCAGAGCGGCGAACGACATGCAATCTAGCCCAAAGCAGGACGATCATTTTGCACCATCCCCAGAATGGGTTTCGTGAATGCCCTTCGTTCAAATCGATTTTAGAAAATAAGGAAACTGCTTTGATTCCCTTACTGAAAAGACGAGCTTGGATCGGACAACTTGCAACCGCAGCTTGGCTCTTGGCCCGGGCTGATCGGCTTCTGTCTCAAACGCCGAGCGATGAGCCGTTCGCAGACGTACCAAGCGAATTCAAAAATCAGCTAGCCCCCCTTCGATCCCCGCTGCTCTTCAACGATGGCAGCTTGGTTCAGTCGCCTGCAGATTGGCTTCGAAGGAGAAGCGAGATCGTTCAAGATTGGGTAGGCATCCTGGGATCTTGGCCGGAGATAGTCGATCGGCCCGCGATGCAAATCCTCGATACAAGCGTGCGTGTAGGTGTTACGCAACGCCGCGTGCGAGTTCAAATCGCGCCCGATCAAACCGCTGACGGTTATGTTTTGATACCCAGCGGCCAAGGCCCCTTTCCTGCCGTCTTTGTCCCGTACTACGATCCTGAAACGAGCGTTGGTCTCAGCAAGAACCCTCTTCGCGATTTCGCTTGGCAATTGGCCTGCCGCGGGTTTGTGGGATTGGCGATCGGGTCGCCGGGTGGCGATGCTCGCAAGCCGGTGCTGAGCAAGCACGCAACGTGCCAGCCCCTTTCCTACCTGGGTTACATTGCAGCCAACGCCTGGAATGCATTGGCTAACCTTCCTGAAGTGGATTTCCAACGCATTGGAATCGTTGGCCACTCCTATGGTGGAAAGTGGGCCATGTTCGGAGCTTGCTTTTGGGAAAAATATGCCTGCGCTGTTTGGTCGGACCCCGGAATTGTATTCGATGAAAAACGAGAGAGCATCAACTACCAGGAACCGTGGTACCTAGGAATGGACACTACCGTTCGCAAACCCGGACTGGTCCGCGCAGATAGCCCTCGTACCGGCGCTTACAAGACTTTGATTGAAAAAGGGCATGACTTGCACGAACTGCATGCGCTGATGTGTCCCAGGCCGTTCCTCGTCTCAGGCGGGGAGGAGGATCCACCGACACGTTGGTCGGTGCTTAATCACGCGATCGCAGTCAACAAACTGTTGGGCCACGACCATCGGGTCGCCATGACCAATCGCGAGAAGCACACTCCTACGGAGCAGTCCAACGATCAAATCTATCGTTTCTTCGAGCACTGGCTAAATCGAAAGAGGTCCCCTTGAACTGCCCGTCTCCTGCGTGGCTGCTTGACGACGGAACAGAGATTAAAGCTTTGTCAGATGAGACCCAATGACATCCAACGATAGAAGGACATCCGTAGACGGCTCTTGGACGCTTGCTATCCTTGATTCAAGCGTAATGAAAACATAACCCACATCGAAATTGGAACTTACCACCGTCGCCTTGCATCTACCCCGCTCGTCTACGGTCAACTTCTTCGATGCGAGAGGTAGGTGTTTTTTGTCCGTCAACCAAATCACATAGCCCATGCCTGGGGATGGCGAGTCGATTCCGCTACCAAAAAAATGGACTTCGTGGTTCAGGTTGTCCCAGACAATTTGCCCTGTCATCTTGCTAGCCTCATTGGCTTTTTCCATCGCGATCAAAATCGTCTTGGACTGCTTGGCGGCCGAAAGCTCCGAATCGACGGGAATCGTCGCTGGATTGACCGCGAACGAATCCGACGGAACACTGGCCGGAGTGTCGGCGATTTTCTCGATCGATGGATGGATGGAACGAGGAGGAATGCAAAACGCCATCAGGAGAATGCCCCCAGCAAACGCGAGCAAATAGGGCAACGCACCAAAGCTGGAGCTGAAACGGGTCTTGGAACTGGCAAAGTGATTCGCATTGCCTATTGCTTCGGTATGCAGCCGCAAGTTTGGCGCGGTCGATAAACCTCCCGCTAGAATCTCCAACCGATGTTGGGGAGTGATCGGGACTTCAGGAACAGCGGTCCACAGGCCATCGATTGCCTCTGCAAGTTCGCGTTCCAAATCGCGACAGCGATCGCAACCTCGCTCCAGGTGAAGAGCGATATGCGCGCGTGTTTTCTCGTCCACTTCTTTAAGCAGATACTCTACCAAAACCGCTTGCACTTCATCGCACTTCATGACAGCTCCTGTCGCTCGCGCATTGATGCAAGCAATCTTCTTAATTTTATAAGTCCACTTCGAATATGAGTTTTGACGCTACCCAGCGGTACATCCAATTCTTGAGAAACCTCTCGATGGGACATCCCGTCGAAAAAAGCCAGCAACAAAGCTTGCCGCTGCAAAGGTGGAAGCTGACTCAATGCCGTGTGGACTTCTTGTGCACTCTCTTCGTTGACGGGCCGATGATCTGGCAATTCGTTCGATGTGAAGTCAGCTACTCTCTGTCCTGACGATTCCAAGAACTTGTGTTGCTGTCGATTTTGTGAGGAGACCGTTCGCCACCTATCCAGCGCCCTGCTCCGGGCCATGGTCAGCAAGTAGCTGCGCAGCGATCCCCGATGGGACTGGAAGAGCGTTGCATTTCTCCAGAGTTCCCAAAATACTTCCGACACCACACCGCTGGCTTCCAAATCGTCCTTGCAAATCCGTTGGCACACCGCGTTGACCTGTCCCCCATAAATTTGAATGACCAAGTCGAGCGCCGATTCATCTCTCCGACAAATGGATTGCATCAGTTCTTCGTCGGAAATACTGGCCGGTTGACGTCGTAGCATCGTCTCTTTCTTACTCAATTCTCATACTCGCGTCTGAGCCAGTTTGCCGTTTCCGGTCACCGGTCTGTGCGACGAGATGCTCCACCCCCTCGGTCAACCAACACATTTCTGTGTTGCAAATCTGCCTCTGAAGGATGAATCGATATCCTGAAATCTCGCCGTCGTTCGAAATCGTGGATACGAGTACCGCAGCTAGCTCTTTGTCGATAACCGTACCACCTAACTGCCAGTCCATGCAACTGGCCAAACGGTCATACGGTGGGAGGGTTACCATTTTGCTGAACCTGGAGAACGGTCCGGTATGACTCCTGTTTTCCTGCGACGCGAGGCTGTAGCAGATTTTTAGTTTTTCTAAATCGTCCACCGAAGCTCGAATGGAGTTGATCTGCATGGTAACAACGTCTGCGGGTGTTAAAGTGGATCTTGCGATTCCCGAATCGAAATCCTTGTCCACTTCCTTTTCGTTTACCGCGGCACTGCCTCGCATCAAAACAAAAAAAGTGATGCAACAGGCCATGCCGTTGATAAAACAAGCGATCAACCATCCATACCTGACTTTTTGACTAGACGCCTTGTGCATCCTCAGCCCACCTTCCGTTCTGCCAACACCACCGTTATGAACCTCCTTTGGTACGATGGCGATGGCTTATTTGGATTTACAATTCCGACCTTTTTTTAAAACTTTCGAAAACTGCTACTATTCGCCTTGGATATCTTCGGTAGTTTCCGCCGAAGCCAACTTCTTAAAAAACTTGCGTTTTCTCAAGCGGACTGTCACGAACAACGCTCCGGCAACGCCCAAAATCATAATGCTAGAGGGCTCGGGGACCGCCGTGATGCTGGTAATCCCAATGATATTAGAGCTGGTTGCAATATTCCCGACAAACGTCGCGGTCCCTGTACTGAGATCGATGGTCGAAAACTCAATGCCATTTAGCACCGCAAACGCTTGGTTGGTGGTTCCGTCGATATCAAAGCTTGCTTCCGGAAACGCAATCGTATTGAGCGACCCAACCGTGTTCAGCGTTCCATTGTTTGGAGGGTTCTGGATGACCAGGCTCTGAGTGGAAAGATCGATGCCGTAAAGCGTCGTCGTGGCGGTACCGGCTGTGTTGGTATAGGCTGATGCGACAACTCCGCTCGCAGTGTTCGCATTGGCATCGGCTGCCGCGAATGCAAGATTGCCGTCCACGATAGTCGCTCCGGTATCGACATTGATCCGATAATTTTGACCGCTGTCGCTCACGACCCGCAGTCGATCGACAACCGGATTAAAATCCATTCCAAACGAGCCGCCTGAGAGTGGCGCTGATAGGGTGGACGTAAGCGTGGCCACGCCTGTCACTCGATCGACCGAGTAAATCCTATTGATCGAACTGTTCGAATTCACTGCCAAACCATAGATCAAATTATTTGCAGGCCTTGCATCTATCCCAACCAAATTAAATCCAGCACCGATTCCAGTCACGGCAACAGTGCTCGCGATCGAACTCGGATTTGACGAGTCAAACTGAAGCAGTTGGTTATTCTGATTCAACGCCATGATGATGCTTGCATTCGCTGGCGTGAGATCGGCGGCAACCGAACACACAGCAAGTCCAAGAAGAAGGATTCGAGAAAATGATTTCATGTCAATATAGTTCCGTTGTTTTTAGGAGTGTAGGCAGAATGTTATGGGTAGAAGCGAGGCACGTTGATGTTGTAGTATTCCGCTTCTAAGTACTCCAATGCTAAGGCGAAATTCAGAATCTGAATGTCATTTGCAGCCGAAGGGGTGGAGTCATAAGTCAATGCAGGTCCTCCATTCAGGCTGGCAACGTAAGGTCCAGCAAACGAAACGACTTCTGCAGGGGTAAATGGGCGCTCAAAGGATTGCTCGTCACCAAATGCATTTTGAGTCACTGCGACAGACTGCAATGCATTGAACATTCCCGCGTGCCGAGACTCGATCGTGGCGATCGACCCTGCAGCCGCTAGAAAACCACGGCTTTGAATCGCCGGGGCGGCACCCAAATAAGCACCGACGCCAACGTTCTCCAATGCTCTTCCGAGCCCTAAGAACGCACCCAAATTGGGCGAAGTAATATTTTGGAAAGTTGGCTTCGGTCTTGCCGCTGCGCCCAATGCGTTGACCAAGAAAGCGACGTGATCGTTCTCATGGCGTTGCACCGATTTCATTTGTTGACCGAGCGTTGTCCTCACACCGCCTTGTGCCTGAACGCGTTCGCCCATCACGCTCGAAATCGCAGCACCTGAAACCACTAACCCAGCGGCAGAAAAAAATCGGCCGAACAGTTTGCGACGAAACATTGGGCGCCCAGGGCGACCCAATATCGAAGACCCATCGTCCAAATCAAGAATACTTTCGTACACGCTTTTGCTCTCGGGAAGAGACATAGAACACCTTACTTTTCGTAATCGAATCAATACAATGAAAAATGGATATTGCAGCAGAGCTTGCTAGCAAGCGGATGCGGCACATCTAGTACGAGTGGCCTTCATCGAGCGGATTCGCATTTACTTGCCGAATTGCCAAATTGATTCGTTTTTTATTTGTGATGAATTCCGAGGCGCGTCGATAGGAAATCCCCTTGACTCAACCCTCCTGCATCAATAGCCGGCGGCAAAAGAAACGAGCCAATCTTGGGAATTGAGCCAATCTTGGGAAGTCGATGGCGGTG
>JANODW010000773.1:0-5272 GCA_031412875.1 Pirellula sp.
CGGTTCAGCTTGGCGACCTGAGCGTGTAATCGGGATATCGCCCCGTTCACCCACAGAACGTGTGTGGGCCGAAATCGTTACCACTCCAGAGATAGTCAACCATGCCAACGATCGCACCCATCGCATTCGTCGCCCTTTTGCTTTTCGGTCAAGTGACAGGGCCAACCGATTTGCTCAAGATCGATATAAATGCGTCTTTGTTTGTGTCCGGTACGGGCGGTTCGCACACCTATCGCATTCCGGCGATCATTACGGCCCTCAATGGAGATCTCGTTGCTGCCTGCGATGCAAGACGAAAGTCGCCTGCCGACCTCAAACAGCAGCGGACGATCGATATTGTCTTCAGACGTAGTACCGATAACGGAAAGACTTGGTCGGCTATGCAAACGCTCGATCAACTCGATGGAGGGGGTTGTAGTGACCCTTCCTTCTTGCTGGATGCGACCACAGGAACGATCTTCTGCTTTTACAACTACATGGTTGCGGATGTCTCGAGCCCTGAGTTTCGTTTTTATGTACAGACCAGCGCGGACCACGGTATCACCTGGAGTCAACCCAATGACTTTACGGAACAAGTAGCTGGACCGGAGTTAAAGAACAGTTTCAAGTTCATTACGTCTGGACGAGGTATTCAGACGCGAGAGGGGATACTGCTTCATAATTTCGTTCGTGTTGGAAAAGGTGCGACCCTGTTTGGCAGCGACAATCATGGCGCTGCATGGAAACCATTCGGTGTTTTAAGTCCTGCCGATGAATCCAAAGTAGTGCAGTTGCATGACAATTCGCTCATGGTCAATTCGCGATTCGCGATTGGAAGCCGTCATGTGCATCGTTCCAAGGATGGAGGGCTCACTTGGGAAAGCAACGCAGACGCTCATTTACCCGACCCAAAATGCAATGCGTGCATCATCCAGTACACCTCCAAGCGAGACGGCTATTCCAAGGACAGGCTGGTTTTTTGCAACGCGGCAGCGGTGGATGGACGCAAGAATCTTTCGGCAAGGATAAGCTACGATGGTGGCAATACATGGAGTGCCGGCAAGGTCATCGATTCAGGTGCAGCCGCGTATTCCGAAATGACGATTCTTGCGGACGGCAGTTTCGGCGTCCTATACGAAGTCGTCAACAAGGAGCTTCGTTTTGTTCGATTTACTCTGGAGTCGCTCACCGATGGGGAAGACAAGCTAACCGAACCGTATGTTTTCCCCATTCCAAAGTGAAAAGGTCAAATGGGAAAAAACGGTCCCGAGGTAGGTCGCTTTTGCCGAAAGCGACTTCGGCTTGAGTTTGCGTCGCCCGAAAAAGCGGTACCGTCGGAGCGAGAGGGAGTCGCTTCCCGCAGAAGCGACCTACGGAACGCTCCTTGGTCGACTGTTCGTCTCGATTAGAAATTAATCCAGGCTAATCGTCACCGTTTTGGATTCGGTGTAGGCCTTCAGTCCTTCCTCGCCCAATTCTCTTCCTTGACCACTCATCTTGAAACCGCCGAAGGGAGCGGCGGCGTCAAAGACGTCGTAGCAATTCACCCAAACAGTACCGGCCCGAACACGACGCGCAAAATCATGGGCTCGCGTGACGTCGCGAGTCCAAACTGCGGCCGCCAATCCATAGAAGGTATTGTTCGCGCGTTTGACCAAGTCGTCCCAGTCTTCGAAAGTCAATACGGACATCACCGGACCAAAAATTTCATCCTGAGCGATTGCCATCGAATCGGTCACTCCGTCAAACACGGTTGGTTGAACGAAGTAGCCTTTATCCCCATAACGCTCGCCACCCGAAACGCACTTTGCCCCGCTATTGTTTCCGATGTCGATGTAGCCCATGATCTTGTCGAACTGAGCTTTGTCAATTTGTGGTCCTTGTTCGGTCTCCATAGAAAACGGGTTTCCAAGTTTCCGGTTCTTTGTCAGTTTGGTCAGTTTCTCCATAAACTCATCGTGCGCTTTCTTCTCGACGAAAACTCGGCTTCCTGCGCAACAGCATTGACCTTGATTGAGGAACAAACCTACATACGCGCCTTGCGCGGCGCGATCTAAATTGGCATCGGCAAGAACGACATTGGGACTTTTGCCACCCAATTCAAACGTAAGTCGCTTCAATGATTCTGCTGCTTCCTTCATGATGATCTGGGCGGTACGATGTTCGCCCGTGAACGCGATCTTGTCCACTCCTGGGTGCTTCACCACCGCTGCACCTGCCGTGGGGCCGTAGCCTGGAACTACATTGATGACCCCATCCGGAATCCCCGCTTCTTTGGCCAATTGAGCCATCCTCAAGCAAGTGAGCGGGGTCTGTTCTGCTGGTTTCATCACGATCGTGCATCCGGAGGCCAAGGCGGGTCCCCATTTCCAAGCGGTCATTAGCATTGGGAAATTCCAGGGGATAATCTGGCCAGCCACTCCGACGGCTTCACGACGCGTGTAAGTGAAATAATTCCCTCGAATAGGAATCGTCGAACCGTGGATCTTGTCCGCATAACCTGCGTAATATCGCAAGCAATCGATAACCAGAGGGAGGTCTGCGTAGCGAGATTCTCGAATCGGCTTGCCGTTATCGAGGGTTTCCAACGCCGCAAGTTCGTCAATCTCTTCCTCGATAAGATCCGCCAAGCGAAACATGATTTTGCCGCGGTCACGCGCATCCATCTTGCTCCATGGGCCGCTGTCAAAAGCATGGCGGGCAGCTTTGACCGCCGCGTCTACGTCTTCTTTGTCCCCTTCGGCGACTTCGCAAATCACCTCTTCTGTCGCGGGATTGATGGTTTCGAATGTCTTTCCGGACATGGCTGGTCGCCATTGGCCGTCTATAAAGCACTCAGTATGTTTGACTTTAGGGGAAGCGATGGGTGCAACAACAGTGGCCATGAGAGGTCTCCAATACAAAGGACCAAGAATCAGTTGGGTTCGACAACCTTAGGAACCATCAAATGAGCTTATCCGTCCTTGAGCTTGCTTTCCAGTAGGGATGATACGTTTCGCACAGGGTTCTTGGCACCACGCCATCTGGCCCTGATCCCTATGGCGGAGTGGATTTTAGTTTGAGTCTGGGTTTTGTGGACAGCAGTTTCGCCCAGCCCTTTGCAGTAACCTCCGTTTTTGACAAATGCACCGACTCCAAGGAAGCGAGGGACAAGAGCACGTCCAGCGACTTGTCGGTAACCGGGCAGTTCGTTAGCCACAGGGTCTTCAGAGATTTATGGTCTCGCAGCGCGGCCAATCCTTGGTCCGTAATCCCGCAAAACGAGAGATCGAGTTCAGACAGGTTTTTGCCTTGGGCGATGGTGGCCAAAGAGATGTCGGTGATTTTGGATGACTCCAAATTCAATCGTTGAACATTCCAAATGGGCTCAACGCCTTTCCCCCCTGCCACAAACAGTCCATCGTCTATCTGGCTGAAAGAAAGATCTAGCCAAGGCGATGTTCGGTACTCGACCGGCCAAGCAAGCAGTTGCTCCGAGCTTAGTCGGGATCGCGATAGAACGGCATCTCGACGATTGGCAAAGAACGGTCTCGCTGGCGAAAGGGACGGCCCATCGATCAAATACCGGTCGTATGCGTCTCGCAAATTTTTGTCGTCGTTCCAATCGCCCAGCAAGGCTGAATTTTCTGCGTTTGAGTACACGCTTTGGAGGTATTTGAAAAAAGCGGACTGCCTTGGTTTGCTTCCATCCAACCAAAGGTGAGCCAACCCTGCCGCTTGGCTATACCACGCGCGAATATCGTCCTCGGATCGCAACCGGTCTCCATCGGCGGTATGGAATTCATCCCATGGCACCCAGTACTTGTCATGCAGTCGCCGGTACCGTCCTGCTTGAAGTCGAGGCGAGTCCCATCCCCCGACATCCACTACCAAGCCCCCACCCAGGGACCGAGTGGACAGCGATTCCATATACAACGCTGCCCCTTCGACCACCCAAAATCCAGAACCGCGATTGGTATCCAATGCGACTTGCCGCGATGGGTTTTCATAGAAAAACTGATGGGTCAGCTCGTGAACCACCGTACTCGGAGTTTTCGCGCCGTCCCAATAGAAAAGGGCTACTTTCTGATTGGGATCATAAAACCCGGTGGACACTCCAATGTCAGGAACCGCACGCTGGAGTGCTTTCACATACGCTTCCTTGTTCCGAAAAACAATCACCGAGAACTTCTGTCTGAAATTGTCGCTATACTCCGGCGCAACTGTTTGTTCAGTGCCCCAGCAGGCAAAGAATACTTGCTTCCAAATCGCGTAGGTTTGCTCGCTCAGCACTGCCACCTCGGTGGCCGAACGCGAATCGGATTGGAATGCGATTTCAAAGTGCGGAGTGGTGGCGATCGAGTAGGAACCTGCGGGCCAATGCGACTTGGGATGATTGACAAACGATTTTTTGATGTCTGGTGCGATTCTCAATGAATCCGCGGGCGACCAAGGTGACGATTTTCGACCGGTCTTGCTGGTCGCAGGCCACTGCAATACCGATTGAAGTCCCGCTACCTGCCAGCGTATTCGATACGCATCTTCCAATTCGCCGCTCGACTCCGCTCGCGCAGCCGATTGCTCAAGCCCCTCGATCATCACGGCCCAATCGTTTTGGAATTCTGCCCAAACCCCTTGCGATTCGAGGAGCTTTTTAAGTTTGTCTGAGGCATTTTTGCCCACGTCCGCCGGTCGCGGCAAAAGAAATCGGCGTCGGCCCGGCGGGTCGAACTCCATCGCTAGGCGAATCGATTCGACTGCGTCCAAAGAGACTCCGTCAAGGTTGCGAGTCGGGTTGTCCAACGCCCGCTTCAGATATTCCTTCAGTCGATTTGTCGCGCTCGCAATCGAGGGGTCGGAACCGGTTGCCAATTCGTTTTGCGCATGCAACCGATCGGGGATCGCACTGAGCAAGATCGCAAACACGCAGACGGCCTTCATCCAAGGTGGACGCTTGGAATGCTTGGAATGAAAGATTGCGAAGAGCAACCCTGGTCCCAAGTTTCGCAAGGGGATCGAGCAGGTTAAGTAAGAACTAACCACGCGATTTCTCAGGGGGGCTATTCGTATCTTTTTTCGTGTTGGTCGGCGCTGTCGGGAGGACTTCGGCGGAGGCTCGCTGACGTTCGATTGTCCAGCAGTTTACCTCGGTGCCTACTGCTAAAACCATTCGCAAGTTCACGCCATCGGAGTAGAGTCCGGCGCCGAAAATTTTTGTTCCCAACGCCATTTGATCGGCAGCGGAGTTGTCCGCGGTATTCAAGTGCAAGACACGGTTGGGGGCGGTGGAGAGCCAAAAAAGCGCACCGTCGGC
>JANODW010000774.1:0-3223 GCA_031412875.1 Pirellula sp.
GGTGCCTGAGGGTTGCGGATCTTGAGCCATGCCTACAGCTTGCCCCAAGAACGCCACCAGCGCGATCGCAAACAGTCCGCGTGCGCAACCGGTCAAGTTTTGTCGCAGGGTGCTTCGGCACTTCTTGCTATGATTGCATCCGCATGTCATCAACATCGTCCAGACTCCAGTGAGGAGGGATTAACCCAGTTTCATGATCAATGCTTCGATGGCCAACCTGGCTCGATGCTCGTTGCTGTGGCTTCCCTTGAGCTTCAATTCGAGATCGACCAACCAGGCGAGCATTTCGCGAGCTCGCGGACGCCCGATGCGTTTGAGTCGAACTTCGGCTTTGGCGATATCGAATCGATTGAAACCAGCCCGCTCCAGTGCGACCGACAATCCTATTCTACTGTCCACGCGTTCGGATTGCTCAATGAGTTTGGCCGCCAATCCATATCTTCTCAAAGACCACGACATTTGTGCCACCAGTCCAACCGCTGTTTGACCCGCAGTAAACAGTTTATCCAGTTGCTGGATCGCCAGCGCGACTTGACCTTCGGCGATCGCGTCCGAAAGCTCCCAAGCCGTCTGCGTTCGCCAGCCGCCGACCAGCTCCGCCACGCGCTGGTCTGACACTTTCCCATCCTCATCGGCGAACAAAGCCAGTTTCGCGATCTCGCAATCGATCAAACCGCAGACGCCACCGACCCGATCGACGATCACCGCGCTTTGCTTTTCAGAAAGATTTAGCGAGTGTCGCGACCTTGCCCACGCGATGACCCATTTCTGAATCGCTTTCTCGTCGGGAGGATTCCCCCAGGAAGATTTCTGCGGTGGCGTGCATTTGACCAGCATCCCGTTTTTTGCGATCAACTTATAAAGGGTCGTAGTGGCGGCCATGGTGTGCACTTCCAGGATGAGGCACGTCTCTGCGGCGGCCTGACCCGTCCACCGTTCCAGCGGTTCCCGATTCTTGCTCAGGAATTTATCTCCATCGCGAACGATGGCAATTTTGATACCTCCCTCATCAAACAGCGACCGCGTCGCGAGCTCATCGTGAATCTCGCGCCACGCGTCCGTTTCACCGTCGAACGAACGAACGGTCTCTGGTTCGATGCCTGATCCCTCGATCAAATGGTGGATGGCCGTTCGACGGAGGAAATCATCGGTTCCAAAGCACGCAACCACCGAGGGTAGCGGCAAACCGATCTTGGTCTCCAAAAACTCGAAAGCCGGAACCGATGGAGAAGGTTTTTCCGCTGCCGCCTTAGCTGCCATATTTCAAGTTCATGAGAGGTTCGATTGTCCTATGTCAGATCCACCGTACGATCTAGTGCCTTGGTTTTACCAATGCAAACGCGGGTGGTCTATGCTAGCAGTGGCAAATTGGGTGGAACGTCTCGGTTTTCAGTTTGTGCAAAAAAATCATCTGCTTAGTTTCCCCATTTGGTCCAGCTTCGATACAATCGAAACAGCCCTGAATACACCCTCATTCCTGAACAAGCTTCTAGCCATGTCCAACTCAAAAATCCGCGGAACGGTTCACGTAAAAGAAGACACCAAGTCCTTCGGCCAAAAAGGATTCAGAAAGAGGTTGGTCGTTCTGGAACAGCAAAACGGTCGATTCTCTAATTTTATTCCACTGGAATTTACCAATGACGCCTGCGACGCAGCCGATGGAATAAACCTCGGGGACGAAATCGACGTGACCTATCGATTGACCGGCCGCAAATGGCAAAAAGATCCGACCAGTGAAGTGAAGTATTTTCTCAGCGCCGAAGCGATGGGCTTTACCAAAGTAGGTGCAGGCAAGTCCTCTCCAAACGACGAAGATTTGAACGACGTCTTTTCACAGGCGGCTGCGGACGACGAAGGGGACGCCCCTTTTTAAATCGCCAATGCATGAGCCCAGTACATGAGCCCAGTAGCTTTCCTAGGGAGCTGCCTGGGCGCTGCGAATCGCACTGAGCGCGAACCCAAAACCAACTCCGCCAACCGCTAGGCCAAAGACTATCCCAATCGCCCACGCTACGCCGGGGTGCACATTGACTTTGAACATCTTCATCGTTTTCTTCTGACACATAAAACTCATAAAGAAAAACGACGATAGCAGAAAGATTGCCGCTCCGATGGCTTTGCTGATCTCCATCGTCCAGTCTTGCGTGAACATAAAGCGAATCGCAATGCCGGAGGCTCGATCCACGGCGGCCCAGCTCAAGCCCAGCACGCATAGCCACCACCCCCAAAAAGTTCGTTTCACCAAACCGATCCCTGTCAGGAGATCGAACAAGCCAAACCCAAAGAGGATACCGGCGAAGATAGCGCCGAGCGCAGCCAGTGGTAGCACATCGGCCAGTGCCCCTAAAACACTGGATAGCGCTAGAAGCAAAACGCCCAGTCCAATGTAGATGGCGGCTCCGATAAAGTTTACAACGGCCAAGAACATAAGATTGTTCTTTGCGGATCGGTTGACCTCCTCCTCGATGGCATCGGTTCCCGCATACTTGCGCAGCACCGCGGTCTCGCTGATAGCGTCGGATTTGGGAGGGGCATAGGGATTGAACGCGGGACGAGAAAAATCGGCTTCGGTCAATTGGTCCAAGAACGAAGGTTGCGGCGCGGTCGGCGGCGCGGCTTTGGACTTTGCGACCGGCTGCGGCGAAACAACGCGTGCGGTTGGTTGCGTTGCAGCAACGCTACCGCTCGTCGCAGCGATTGGCACTTTAAGAATGTTGCCGCACGGGCATTTGATCGCTTTGCCAGCAAGTTTTTCGTCTAAGCTCAATCGCTTTTCGCACTTGTTGCAGACAACAAGCAGCTTCGTACCAGCTTTGGGAGCGTCCACTTCAACGAATTCCTCATTTGACACTTTGCCTGCGGCAACCTTGAACTGGCCGACTCATTTCAATAAAACGGAGCACGCTGGTAGTTTATTCCGATGACTCCCCAGTTGCAAGTTGGCCGAGACTTGTCAGGAACGATTCCCACTGGCGACGTTGGATCGCGATGGCATTATCCACGCTTGAACAAATCCTTGGGTCGTGAATCCGCAGGATCGATAGAGTCGGATGGCGGGTGTGTTTCGCAGGTCGACCGCCAACGTGATTCTTTGGATCTCGTTGGAAATGGCCCAATCGCGGACGAAATCCATCATGGCTTTGGAAAGCCTGGATAATGCCCTTGCGTTCCAACGTCGCAAGTGGGAATCGTCCCTGACAAGTCTCGGCCAACTTGCAACTGG
>JANODW010000775.1:0-7209 GCA_031412875.1 Pirellula sp.
GCCAACCCCGCCACCGATCTGTGCTTGGACAGGGCTAACCAGCGAAACCGCCGCAACCGCAACGACCACGCTGATCGACAGTTTCAGTCGGGCACAGTGCGCCATCATTCCGTGCATACTCAAACTTCGAAAACGCATAACCGAAACTCCAAAAGAAAGAGGTGACATTTTTTGACGAGAATCAAGGAACCAGGGCAGCAAGAACCCAGCCAACTGTATCCTATTGTTGGGATAGATCGACTGAATTTCTAGCCTCTATCCTATCATTCGGACAGATTCTCATCTCTAAGAGTAATTTCGGCAGCCCCGCGATGCAACCAAACAATTCGTCGGCGTACCTCATTATTCGCCAAGGACACCGTTGGACAGACGTTTTTCGCTTGGAACCGGGCCTCCCACTCATTATTGGAAGGGCCTCCTCCAACGAAATTCCTGTCGCGGACGAACGCTCCAGCCGGCGGCACGCGGAAATTTTCTACGAGGAAGGGGAATGGAAGGTCAGAGATCTCGGTTCCAGGAACGGGACATTCGTGGACGGGACCAAATTGGACCAACCCAAAAAACTCGAGGCAGGCAATCAAATTACCGTCGGATCCTGCCGATTGACTTTCACACGTTCTCTTGATGAAGTGGTTCCGCCACTGGAAGTTGACGAGGTAGGACCGCAGTCGACGTCGCAAACCCAATCGGAAATCCCATCGATCATCCATCGGCAGTCGCGATCCTCGATCCTCGATCCCGCCTCGTTGAAGCTGGATTCGAGCGCTCCGAAAAACGCCGAACCGCCGCCGCAACGCCCGCTTCCCGCCGTGGCAACCGAGCTGTTGCAGCTCGCCTTTGACCTGGCCCGCGAGCTCTCGATCGGCTCGGCTTGCGAACTCGCATTGAATCGGCTGATGCACGCCACAGGCTGCCAATCCGGCGGCGTCCTGAAACTGGAGCCCTCGGCCAAAGAAAAAAATTCTTTCCAAACAACGGTGCTGGCAGCATTGCAACGCACCGGCAAAGCCTACCACCCGGCGTCCGAGACGTTGATCGCCAACGTACGGCGCGACAACACCGCGATCCTGGCTCGGAATGTCATTGCCGACTCGCATTTGATCGGTGGTCCCTCCGCGTCCGCCATGTCCACCCAAGCGAGCCATGTTCTAACGACCTCGAGTGTTATCGTCGCTCCCATGCGGAAAGGAGAGGACTTGATCGGACTGGTACACCTTTATTCGAGACAAGGCGAACCGGACTTGACCCACGAACACTTGGAGGTAACGCTCGCCGTTGCGGATGTCCTCGCCGTCTCCTTGGACAACATCCTCCGCCAACAGACCTTGGAATCGAAACTCAACAATTCGCGCAGCCGCATCTCGGAATTGGAACAGCAGCTAGGGCACTCCGTCGAGTGGATCGGACCCTCTGCTGCCTTGAAGCAGATTCGAGATCAAGTGCAACGGGTGGGCCCGACCCATGCAACGGTGTTGATACGAGGCGAAAGCGGCGCAGGCAAAGAGCTGGTCGCGCGCGCTATCCACGACTCGAGCCAGCGAGCCAACGGACCCTTTGTCGCAATCAACTGCGCTGCCTTGACCTCGACCCTTCTCGAAAGCGAACTCTTTGGCCATGAAAAAGGTGCGTTCACCGGCGCCACCGAACGCAAGTTGGGGAAGTTCGAACAGGCAAGCGGTGGCACCATTATGCTCGACGAACTCGGTGAAATGAGCTCTGAGATCCAAGCCAAATTCTTGAGAGTACTCGAAGGCAAAGCATTCGAACGCGTCGGTGGAAGCAAACCGATCCAAGTGGACGTTCGCGTTATCGCCGCAACCAACCGGGACCTGGAGCAAGCAGTCAGGGAAGGGCAATTCCGTTCCGACCTCTATTTCCGCTTAAGGGTCATCGAGTTGATCGTCCCTCCGCTGCGGCAACGCCGCGAAGACATCTTGCCGTTAGCAAACTACTTCCTCCATCAGTTTGTCAGCCGCTCTGGATATGGACCCACAGGTTTCAGCGAGCGAGCAAAGCAAGCGATGCACTCCTACAACTGGCCGGGTAACGTCCGAGAGTTGCGGAATTGCGTCGAACGCGCCTTCGTACTCTCCAACGGACCATTGGCTGAGCCGGAGGATTTGGCCCTCTCGTACTTGCAAGTACCCGGACAAGCGACCTCCGCCGCCTCGCCCTTCGCCGTCTCGCCCGCCGAAGCCACCGCTTATCGAGAGATGACCATCGAAGAGCTCGAACAACAACACATCGAAGCGACCTTGCAATATACCGCAGGTCAAAAGAATCGAGCTGCCAGCATCCTCGGGATCGAACGCTCCACGCTCGATCGCAAACTAAAAAAGTTTCAATCGCCCTAGCTTGGGCGGTGGTCCCCGCGAAACCGATCAGAACCCTCGATGCCTCTAAGTTCGCGAAACCTTCATTTTTTCTTCGCACGATATTCTTCTGTTCTTCACACAAAAACGCAGGTATCGGAAGACAATCTGCCACTTACAGAAGCCGCGTTGCGTGGCGATACTTGTCTTGTCCTTGAATGGAATTGAATCGCAATGAAGAAATCTTGTCGCCCCAGTCGTGGTGGCTTTACGCTAGTCGAATTGCTGGTTGTCATAGCAATTATCGGCATCCTTGTCGGATTGCTTTTGCCGGCAGTCCAAGCCGCACGCGAAGCCGCTCGCCGCATGCAGTGCTCGAACAACGTCAAACAACTTTCGCTGGCGGTTCACAACTTCGAATCGACCTATCGTAAGCTGCCACACAGCGGCCAATGCGATTCGACCGGCAGCAACACGACCACGTACATGGTCCACTCCGTTCCAACACAACTCCTCCCCTACATCGAGCAGCTTTCGGTATACAACCTGTTCGATCACTCGGCAGATTCTAAGGTTGTTTACGGCGCAACCCTCAACAACGGTGTTTGGTCGGTCGGTGCTGCATTGATCCACGCCAATTCGAAAGGCCGTGCATACAACGACCCCGCCCATCCAACAGGACAAGCTGCAGCCAAAGCCAAAATCGCTGCATTCATTTGCCCCTCTGCACCTATCGATGGCAGCGCCCGGGATCCAGTGCACGGATACGGCGGATTCGATTACATGTTTATCGCTGTTTCCGATATCGATACCCGAGTCGGATCCGCGACCTATGGTGCCCGGACACCTACAAGCGATTCGGCTTATCTCACCCAAGTCGTCGGTGGGATGCTCAATTGCGAGGGAGGAAGCATCTCCCGCGTTAGCGATGGAACCTCTAACACTTGCTTGATGGTCGAAGATGTCGGTCGCGCACACCCAAGCGTCAGCGCATTTGGTGCAACCTCCGCTCGCCAAAGCCCTGTCACAACTCCAGCAGACGTCCTCAACAATCCTAATGGTGGTCTCTCCAACGCCCGTCGTGTGTTCGCTTGGGCTGACCCAGATGCTGCTACCAACGGTTATTCCGGTCCAAGCAATGCAATCTCGCCCGGAAGTCGCCTAGCCAAAATCAACAACTATGCATCGCCAATCGGTGGCCCTCCCGAATGCCGCTGGTCAGTAAACAATTGCGGACCCAACGATGAACCGTTCTCCTTCCATACCGGTGGTGTGAATGCTGGCTACGGAGATGGCTCCGTTCGATTCCTATCGGCCGCAACAGACGGTATCGTCATGAAGTGGATGGTAGGGGCCAACGATGGTCAAATCATTGCCGACCAAAACTAAAGGAGCCTCTCCCGTGAAAAACATCCTTTGGTTATTCGCCCTCACCTGCTCGTTATCGATCGGCTGCTCCTCCAAACCCAGCTTGAGAAACGAGTCTGAAAAGGTTACCGGCAAGCTGTCTCAAGGGGACGGCAAAGCCGTAGGCAACGTGGGCTTGACCCTCCAACCGCTCGACAATGGATTCGTGACCACGTTCCAAGTCGCAGAAGACGGTACTTTCCAAGGGGAAGCCATTCCTGGGAAGTATGCCTACTTTGTGGGCAAGTCCAACGCCAAAAACGGGGATCAAGCATTAAAGAAAATTGATGCCCAGTTCCTCGAAGCTCGCATGAACCGCACGGTGGATGTCGAGCCCGGCAAAACGCTGTCGCTCGTTCTGCAATAGCCTGCTCAGGCGAACACACACATACACGCGGTAAACACGTTCAAGACGGAGGCAAGAAATCAACTTGCCTCCGTTTTTTTTTGCCAAAGGAGCTGCCAATGGTTGCCTCCATCGTTTCTGTACCGGTATCGAATCGAGGGAACATAGATGCAACAATGACAGATTACCTTGTTTTACCGTGATCGACTTTTCGCATTGCCTTTCGATCAAATAGGGGGTCGTTGCGTTTGATACCCAACGATCATGAGAGGGGCTTTATGCCAGGTCTGACTCTGCGTTCCTCAGCGACCTCGGCGGTCAAAAAGAGAAGCAACTCAATGCGGGCTGTCGTGCCGATTGGATGCTAGCAGCATCTGCGATGGCTAGGTACACTACATCCGCATAGACACGGGCGGCGGCTGAATTCATGACGCTGGCACCCCTCATATCGCAATTTGTAACACTGTACCCCACATGGTTTGGCAGCGAGTTTGCATCATCGGCGTTGGTTTGCTTGGCGGTTCCATCGGCCTAGCATTAAAGAGAAAACGACTAGCCCAATCGGTGGTGGGGGTCGGACGCACGGTTTCGAAACTCGATACGGCACTTGCACGCGGCGCGATCGATATCGCTACCGATGACATCTTAGCTGGGGCGAAAGAAGCGGATTTAATAATCGCCTGCACGCCGGTCCAATCGATCGTGGACTCCCTCCAAGTCGCAGCCAGCGTGGCCCAATCCGAAGCCATCCTCACCGACGTGGGAAGCACCAAACAAAGCATCATCCGGGCGGCTCAAGGTCGGCTGTCACCCGCACAGTTCATCGGCAGCCATCCCATTGCGGGTGGACACCACAGCGGTGTGGAACACGCCGTCGGAACACTCTTGGACGGCGCATTGGTCGTGATTACCCCCGCTGAAGACACCGTGCCTGAATTAGTCACGCGAATGATTGGCTTTTGGGAGTCGATGGGCGCTCGAACGTGTTGCCTTTCTCCCAAAGACCACGATCAAGCATTGGCGACGGCGAGCCATTTGCCTCATATTGTTGCGTCTGCGTTGGCCACCGCGACACCGCCTGAAGTGCTGCAGTTTGTAGGCAAGGGGTGGATGGACTCAACCCGGATCGCTTCGAGCAACACACAGATGTGGAGGCAGATCTTAGAAGAAAACCACGCGCCTGCCTTACAAGCGATGAAGAACTTTGCCACAATTTGCGGATCATGGGTCGATGCGTTAGAAAATTCTGACTTCGACCGAATCGAACAACTACTCAAAGCGGGAAAAGCAACACGTGAGGCTGTGGCAAGTCGACATTCATCCGGCTGATGGACAACCGGATTTTCTAGGGCATTCTGCACTTGCTTCCACCTTGGAACTTGGGATTGCCAAGGACCTCAGCATTCGCGCGGCCTATGGCTTCCTCCTCCAAGGAACCCTGGATCAGGGCCAGGTCAAGAAGATCGCAGAGGAATTGCTTTCCGACCCGATCGCGCAGCGATGCAAAGCCACAACCATTGGCGATCCCTCGCTCGAATACCCCCTCGACGAATCCAAAGGAGCCCACGGAACACTGGTTCACGCCATGCTCAAGCCCGGCGTGATGGACCCTGTCGCGCAAAGCACTCTGAAAATGCTGCGCGATTTAAAGTTCGATGTGCAAGAGGTTCGAACCTTTCGAAAGTATTGGATCGATGCCCAAGGCGAGCATCTCGAATCGGCCGCCATCGGTCGCATTTGCCAAAAGGTTCTGGCCAATGACTCGATCGAACAAATCGTCGTCGGTCCGCTCACGCTCGATCAATTAGCGGTCGGCTCCCCCTACCAGTTCAAACTCACCGTCGTCCCCATTCGGAACCTGGACGCCAATGCGCTAATGCAGTTGAGCAAAGAAGGCCAGCTTTACTTTTCCATCGCCGAAATGGAAACGATCCAACAGCATTTTGCCGCGCAAGATCGCGACCCGACCGACATCGAATTGGAAACGATCGCCCAAACATGGAGCGAGCATTGCAGCCATAAAACCCTAGGCGGACGGATCGAGTATCGCGACGAGAATGGGACGCGGCATTTTAAAAGCATGCTCAAGGAAACCATCTTTGCGGCCACCGTGCAGATCCGAGAAAGCTTGGGCAAAGACGATTGGTGCGTGAGCGTATTCAAGGACAATGCGGGGGTGGTGAAGTTCGACGACCAAGACCATGTGGTGTTCAAGGTCGAGACGCACAACCACCCGTCCGCGATCGAACCCTATGGAGGAGCCAACACGGGCCTCGGGGGAGTGATCCGCGATCCGCTAGGAACAGGTCTGGGCGCCAAGCCGATCTGCAGCACGGATGTGTTTTGTTTTGCCTCCCCTCATTTCGAGCCGACCGAGCTACCGCCTGCGGTGCTGCACCCAAGACGCGTGATGAAAGGGGTGGTTTCCGGAGTTCGCGACTACGGCAACCGCATGGGAATCCCAACCGTCAACGGCGCCGTTTACTTTGACGATCGCTATCTGGGCAACCCTTTGGTGTATTGCGGCAACGTCGGTATCATCCCGGTCGGCAAAGTGGAAAAACAAGCGATGCCGGGCGATTTGATCGTCGCTATCGGGGGACGCACCGGCCGCGATGGGATTCACGGCGCCACCTTTAGCAGCGTCGAGCTAACCCAGGAAAGCGAAAACATCTCCGGCGGTTCGGTGCAAATCGGAAATGCCATTACCGAAAAGATGGTGATGGATGTGTTGCTGCAGGCCCGCGATCAAGGATTGTATTCGGCCGTGACCGATTGCGGCGCAGGCGGCTTCAGCAGCGCTGTTGGCGAGATGGGAGAATCGATCGGCGCGGAAGTTTGGTTGGACCAAGCGCCCCTAAAGTACGAAGGGCTCAGCTACACCGAGATCTGGATCAGCGAAGCGCAGGAACGGATGGTCATGGCCGTTCCTCCCAACAAAATCGATCGCTTGAAAAAGCTTTGCAACGATGAAGACGTCGAGGTCGCGGTCCTCGGAGAATTCACCCCCACCGGATTGCTCCGGCTGATGTACTACGGCGTAGAAGTCGGCTGCGTCAGTATGGAGTTCTTGCACCAAGGCAGGCCGCCCGTCATTCGCCAAGCCGTCTATCAATTGCCCCCCACAACGCCATGTTCCCTCGG
>JANODW010000776.1:0-5116 GCA_031412875.1 Pirellula sp.
CTCCGCTTGGATGAATAGAATAGCCCTGAAGTCAGCAGGGTATGGAAATGGACCGATCGCTCCCCTATCTCGCTAGCTTCTCGTAACCGGTATCTCCAATCCATATGATCGCACAGAGTTTCAGTGCAATGGCGAAAACACGAAGCGACTCCACACAGCTACGTGCTCGTCAGAGATTGGGCAAGTACCGCATTGAACGCAGATTGGCTCAAGGCGGTTTTGCGTTTGTCTACCAAGCTCTAGATACGATTGAGGGTGTTCGGGTCGCGCTCAAAATGCCGCATCAGTACAATGTGACTGCGAGCATGCTCGATAATTTCCACCGAGAAGCTAGGTTGGTCGCCAAACTCGATCACCCCAACATCCTGCCGCTCAAAGACGCGAGCTTTATCGACGGGCGGTTCGTGATCACCAGTCGCTTGGGTGAGAAAACGTTGGCGTGCCGACTCCGCAATCGCATCTCCTTTGATTCGGCGTTGCTGCTGATCGAACAGATGATGGACGGCGTCGCGTATGCGCATCGCAATAAAATCATTCACTGCGACATCAAACCCGAGAACATGATTTTGCTCCCCGATGGCCGCTTGCAACTCATGGACTTCGGTATCGCCAAAGTCGCGCAGCACACGATCATCAAAACCATGATTGCTTCCGGCTCGGGCACAGTAGGCTACATGGCTCCCGAGCAAGCGATGGGCCGACCAAGCGCACGTTCGGACGTATTTGCGATCGGTCTGATCGCTTACAAAATCTTGACGGGCCACTTGCCTGAATGGCCCTTTGAGTGGCCCCCTGCCGGCTATGCTACGCTGCGCCGAAAAGCCCACCCAGACTTGATCGCAGTGATTCGGCGATCGCTCGAATTGAGGCCCAGCCGCCGCTATCGCGATGCAAACGATTTGCTTCGGGCATTCCGAGTCGTAAAAGCTAGGTCGCTGAAATTTGCGCATCGCCATCGCGCAGCGGCAAACGGCAAGTCGGTCTAAAGCCGCAAACGCTAACCCTTTCCGAAAGCATCGAGAGCTTTGTACAATCCGAACGAATTGTACTACCGGTTAGAACTATTCTCCGCCGGCACGGCTGTCGTTCTCGATGCTGCGTTGCTGTTGATCGTCCTGGAGCGGATCAATCGACCTTTTGTCGCGTTCTGGCTCAAAACGCTTGTCATTGGGACCCTCCTCTTTCATGTCGGGTACTTTGGACGCGTCATGATCTGGTACGTGGACTCCCCCAACGCAGTCGCGCTGGATCATGCGATGATGTGCTCGATTGTAGCGGGCCTCTTGCTGCTCCCCTCGGGCATCTTGCATGCCGCGATTCGCATGCTCCACACCGGATTGCAAGCCAAACCGAAACGGGATTACCGCTACGCGGTGCTCTACCTGCCTTTGCTTGTATCGGTCCCCGTCTTTACATCCATCTTGTCTCGCAACGATCGGCTTTTTTTAGCGTCCATCGCTTGGATCACACCGTACTACATGATCTGGGTGCTATCCGCCAACATCGCTGCGATGGGATTCTTTCTACGCTTTGCGACCAAAGCTCAAGTTCCCTTTCGGTTCTCGTTGGGCTCGATCGTGGCCCTGCTTTTGGTGTGCATCGGCTCGGTCGCCTATGTTGTCCTTTCTCGCGATGAACAGTGGGAACCGATCCTCCGATTGGCGGTCTGCATGTCCCCGTTGATACTGGAAGGGGTGTTCGTCTGGTACACGCTGAAACACCGTGTGCTGCCCCTGATCCTAGACCGAACGCTGCTCTATGCTGTCTCGTTGATTGTCGCGTTGCTGCTGCATCAATTGATCGTCAGTCCCGTCACCAGCCTCGTCCGAGAGAGGCACAATATCGATTTGAGTATCCTCGAAGCGATCTTGCTGATCGGCATCCTGCTGTTCATTCCAGCGCTCCGCAAAAGGATTCGTGAAGCGCTGCGGTACCTGTTCAGTACGAATGTTTTTCACGTCCGCGATGCGCTGCGTCTGCTCTCGGTGAGTTTGTCGCAGCAGGGCAATTTGGATCCCAGCGCATTGTCGCAATGGTTCGCAAATGAACTGGCCCACCAATTGGATTTGGATACGGCCATCGTCGTTCTCAGCCCCGAAATAGAGGCTTCGGTAAACTCGAATATCTTTGAAGCGGACCCTGTACACAACGCGGCAGCGCAAGTGCGAGAAACAACCACGCATGAGCGAAGCGAATCGGCTAACAAACAAGGCGAAACGGTACCGGAAGCAAACAAAACAACGGCCAGGAGCCGAACCCGCAAAACACCAGACGTTTTGGACGACTGGGTTTGCATCGCTCGCGCGGTCCAAACCACAGAACGCTTGGAACGCGGGATGCTTGTCCCCCAATCCTCATCCCTCCCCACCGAACATTGGATGCTGACCAAAGCCCTCCAAGCCATGGAACAACGCGGTATTTTGCTCGCGTTTCGCCTCTCGTTCTCTACGGTCCGAGGCGCCGTACTGCTCGGGGATCGCAAAAGAAACGATCGGCTTGCAGACGAACAAATGATCTCGATCGCTCTCCTATGCGACCAACTCGCGGCCACGCTCGGAAACAAAAACGAGTCGATCAAGCGACTTCAAGTCGAACGGCGTATGATGCAAAATGAAAAGCTCTCGACGCTCGGACTCATCGCTAGTTCGCTTGCGCATGAACTTCGCAATCCCCTGTCCTCCATCCGAACCATCGCTTCGCTCACCATGGAGGAACTCGGACCAGCACACGCGAACCAGCAAGATCTTGCGATCATCGTTTCGGAAATCGACAAGCTTTCGCAAACCACCACGCGATTGCTCGATTCGGCACGACCAGCCGAGGGAGAAAGCACCTCGGTATCGCCCGATTTGGTCATCGCCAAACTACTGACCTTGCTGACACCATTGGCCAAACAACTGCATGTGGAGCTTCGGGTTTCGCTAAGCTCTCCAGATGCTCTGGTTCCAAGTTCGGAAGCATCGATGAGCGAAGTCTTCTTTAATCTGATCAAGAATGCAATTGAGGCAGCCACAGGTCGCCCCAACGCTTGGGTCCAAGTCGCATCGAGCATCGCCGGTCCGTCTTCGCTATGCGTCGTGGTCTCTGACAATGGACCCGGAATCGACGAGGCATTGCAGCAGTGCTTGTTCGAACCCTTCATGACCGGAAAAACCCACGGAACGGGCCTTGGCCTTTTCGTGGTGTCCGAACGCATCAAAGAGATCCATGGCAGCATCGCATGCAAACGCAACGAACCAGCGAATTCCACCGAGTTTGAAGTCACGTTGCCAATATGCGGAAAACACCCCTCGGAGTAGGATGGGACCATCGTCCCGTCCGTCTGCCAATTCGGGACCATTGTCCCGTCGGTTTGTTCGTTCGGGACAATGGTCCCAAACTACGGTCCGTGGTCGAAAGAGCCCATGATCAAGGGCGACGGATGGGTCCGGGCATCGCTTCTCGCAGATTCTCGCGAAACTTGGTGGGGTCGTCTAAATCAATTTTTTCGCGACTTTCTTTGACGCTTCGAGCGTTCTTGTCGAGGCTCTCGTAGGCATCGAGCAGCATTTGATCACTGCGCACCCGATCGGGTACCAACCAGAAATAAAGAACTCTTAATTGATCCTCGTTTTTGGTGATGCCCTCGAGGATTTTCCCACCGGCTTTCGTCAACGTAGGGAGCAGATCATCGACCAGTTCATCTTGCCTTTCAAAGGGACTCACGCGCGGTCGCATGACCAACAAAGCCAACAGCATTCTCGTTTCGTTGAATCGGCTCATGGGATCTTGAATGCGAGACGGGTTCTCTTGGATCAATGCCGGATTGAGCGTTCGCTTGTCCCATTCATGAAGAGCGGCGATATCAGCGGCCGGCATATGCTTTGCGTAATGCAATGCGGCGTAATAGCAAAGTTCATTGCGCAAGTAGACGGTTCGCTCCTCTTGAGACATGTTCCCCAGCTCGTCGCGGGCACGTGGCTTTAAATCCATCACCATCCCGATCAAATAGCACGCTTCTTGGATCTGCATGGACTCTGGCCGGGATTCGATTTTCGACTGCATGGCAGCCCACCGATCCCGTTCGTTGCGATCCATTTTATTAAGCATTTCACGGCCGCTTTTGAGCCGCGAAATTTGGATCGGCGTGAGCCCTTCGACCCATTCTTTACGCTCTCCTAGGGAATTGGGGGGCGGAGGCAGCACTTCATCCCCTACCTCCTCACTAAACCGCTCCTTGAGCACCGACATCACTTCCACTTCCTTGCTGAGCCTGATCGCGGACTCCAAATGGTTCACATCTTGCAACCCACGAATGCCGGCATAAAGCGATAGATTTTTCAGTTCATTGCGTTCATGCATGGCGGTCCAAAGCCACGCACCGAGAATTCCTACCATCAGCATGGCGCAGAACAAAAAGATGCTCCGGGGCCAAGTCAGCGGGTCGCGGCGTTCCACAGTCGCTCTGGGAATGACGGTGGACGATTGGCTTTCGCGAGTGATGTCTTTGATCACCAGTTCCATCGTGCTTTTGGTGAATCGTTGGTTGTGCGGAGTCTCAGGAATCTCATCGAGCAAATCGTAGGCCTTGCGAAGCTCCGCCAATCGAACACGCAGTTTCTCGTCCCCAACGAGACTCTGTTCCAGGGCTGTCGCTTCTTGAGGCGTTAGTTCTCCATCGAGATACGCGGTCAATTGCTCGTCGATCACATCCAATTCTGATGGATTCACTCTTCGTTACTCCCTTCGTCCGTATTGGCAACCGGCAATTCGGTTTCGTTGGCTGGTGAGGCTGACTTCCCGGGCGGCATGCCGTCGGTAATGTACGGTTCCAGCAAATTTTTGAGGTTGACTCTCGCTCGGCTCAACAATGACTTGATCGCCTTGTCGCTCAAACCCATCGTCTCTGCAATTTCTTGGTAGCTCATCCCCTCAAACTTGCTCAACATCAGGGCCGTCCGCTGCCGCTCTCCCAACGCTTGCAACGCGATCAACACCACCTCCGAACGCTCCGAACGATCGATCCGACGCGAAGGCTGAAAACCGCTAGGGGCCACCGCAATTTTCTCAATGATCAACTGCGAGGCAGAACTGTTCTCGCTGTTGGAAAGCTGATATTCCCGCCGGTGAGACGAAT
>JANODW010000777.1:0-3449 GCA_031412875.1 Pirellula sp.
TCGGAATTGCGTCGCTTTGGAAATTGCAGATTGCCCCCGCTTGACGACGATCGGACTAGACATGTTTCAACGGTTCGACCTGCGTTTAAGCAATTTGCAAGAACTAACCGAATTGCAGCCTGAGGGTCCTCAATGGAAAACGCGGCTAACCTCCAATGAGAGGACAGCGACAGATATTTCGGTGCGTAAACTCGAGCTCGAGGGCGTCCCGAAATTGTTTAATGTTCAGGTTGCCGGTAAGGGACTCGAAGAGATTCGATTGCCGTCATCCCAGCCTTCGCAACTGCGTATCTCGACGGCTTATGTCAGCCCCGCCAACGAGCAGACGGCTAGCCTATCGCAACGTCAGCGCAAGTACGATGACACGATTACCCTCACGGTACGTCAAGGCTGGATCGATCAACTTGGAAAGAACGTAGGGCCATCCAAAGTTGATCTTTCGTGGCTAGAACTCGACGACGTTGATCTGACCCCTCTCTGCAACAACCTTGGTCTGAAGGATTTGAATCTATCGAATTCACTTGTTACCGAAAAGCAACTCATTCAGCTTTCGGATTCTAAATCGCTTGAACGTTTGACTCTGCTTGGAACAGACCTGAGCGGCGCTAGTTTGACGAAAGTGCTCACCAAGCTGACGTCACTTAAGGAAATCCGAACCAATTCGAGAGCGACAACACTCATCAACCTTGAGTCCTTGGAAAACGTTCAACGTATCTTTGATTTTCCGCAGCCACGCGACTTGCAACGGTTGCGATTGGTTTCGATGCCGAATCTGACGGAAACGTTTGAGGTACGCGGGCCGCTAACAAGTTGCCGATTGATTGACATTCCCAGTGTCCAAGGTTTGGCGTTTCAATCGCATTTCCCGAGGAATACCAAAATCGAAGGATTGAGAGATCTGAGATTCTTTTCGGCAGGCGGACCGACAGTTACCGATCAAATTGTCCTGGAAGTCCTCAAATGCAAGCAGCTAAAGTATTTGACGTTGGCCTACGCCACAAAACTCTCTCCGTCTGTACTCGCACAGATCTCGGACCTTCCCGAACTCGAATTCCTAGCTCTTCCGGGCTGCAACATCGACGCTGCTTTTATGGAGTCTCTGAAGAAGCTTAATAAGCTTAGTGGGATTGTGCTCGACGACACATCGGTGTCCGACGCTTCGTTTGAAGGGATTGAGCTTGCGAACATCAGGCAGTTTTCGGTGAATCGCACTGCGGTTACCGATTCTTTGGTGCAAAGGTTCCTCGCTAAGCCGACGCTTACCAAGATTGGACTCGCAAAACTAGATTTGAGCACTGCCACCATTGGGAAGATTGTCCAGTGTACGGGACTCGAAGAGGTCGATCTTTCCGACACCGCTTTGGATGCAAAATCCTGGTTCGAGCTGAGCAAGTTTGACACCGACAAGAAGACGCTTTTCCTTTTTAGAAACGCCCGTGTGGATTTTAAGACCATTAAAAAATTGATGATGGATAACCGTGCTATTCGACTCGATCTGACCGATGCAGTGGATCCAGTCACCAATGAGGACGCTTACTCATTGTCCCAACACTTGCTCAACACGATGTCCTACAACGACCTTGAACGCGTCTTCGATACTTGGCATCCCAAAGAGGTAAGCGAACGATTGATGTTCGATGACTTGGAGGAATGGAAGTACTACAAGGGCGAAGACAAGCAAGCACCAAAAAGAATGCCGGGCGAAATATTCACTTTTCTCTTTTCCCCAGATTGGAAATAGCCATGCCTCCTTCCGCCCGAAGAATGATTTCCGCGCTTGCGAATTCATCCCTTGCGATTGCATTGACAACGCAAGTGGGTTGTGAATCTCCCCCTCCTACCGGCCTGCCGTTGATGGAGGCGTCCAACAACTTCGTCATCAGTGATGCAGAGCGGAAGAGCAGTTGGGAGTATACCGAAAATGAGTTTGCAGTCACACAAACGACCCAGTTTCGATTCTTTGCTAACGCAAGTCGAGAGAAAATCAAGCAGTCGCTCGAACGCATTGATGCGATGCCGTCCTACATCGATAGA
Organism: Pirellula sp.; assembly: GCA_031412875.1. GTDB lineage: Bacteria > Planctomycetota > Planctomycetia > Pirellulales > Pirellulaceae > JBKCUI01. The sequence continues at coordinate 2,035 of JANODW010000777.1, forward strand.
CCGGAGGGGATCGAGGATAGCGACTACGAATGGCTTCGTCGCTTCACCGAGAAGCCCGGCGAACTGCAATGGCTAAGTATCAGAGATGCAACCAAGGACGCCAGCAAAGATGTGTTTTGCATTTCCAAAGATGGTTTGCAATTGGTCACAGTGGGGAGCGAAATCGTCATTTGGGACACTCGCGATGGCCGACAACTTTCGAGTATTCCGGCCCAATTCTCCGACAGCAAACATGTGTTTTTTGACAGCGAATTGAAAAGTGTTTACATCGCTAACACCACCGAAGTGGTACGGCAAAGGCTTGCCGATGGAGAAGTTCTGAGTCGTTGTCGGCCTGCCAACGGACCGATCGTGAACGTGGTGAAGGCTCGCGATGCGAATGTTTTAGGTGCCGTGTTATCAAACGGCGACTTGCTGGCACTTGACCAGGACCTCCAGCCCAAGTCCAAGCTGCAATTGGAGCGCCCATTCAACAAGGACATCGCGATCCGTTCCAACGGGCGGGCTATCACATACACTTCTCGCAGCGGTGCGTCTATCTGGAGCATAGATTTTCCATCGCAAACGCCCACGACCCTGCCGATGAATGGCAAGCTCGTCGATTCGTTTGAGCAAACATCAACCGCGTCTGGTATTTCAAACGATCATTGGATCCAAGGGCATCGAGCTTTTCTAGCAGTCGACAACCAGGTTCCCCCAAATCAGCCGGCCTTTGCGAGTACTTATTTGCTTGGCTACGACGTGCAGTTCGCACATTCGGCAACGATCGACGGTACACAAGATTGGTTGGTTACCATCGGCGTTCGCAAGCTTAAAGATGGGAAGCGTGTCCATCAAATCCAAGATGTGTCGTTTTCGGGCGTGAGCGGTTCTTCAGCGCAAACCATTGACAGAGAATCCGTATCGGCGGCATCGTTCAATGCTTCCGGAGAACGGGTAGCGATCCGGACGAATCAAGGCCTAGAGATTTTAGTGAGGCGGCGTTGGCCCAATGACGAAGGAACGAACCTCCGTTTCCAACTTGCACGCTTGTTCCGGGATGGGCATTTCGACCGCATGGAAAAATGCGCTCTGGCAATTCGCGAAATTGGTTGGCGAAAGCACCGATGGACGGGTGCTGAGTACTGGGACGATTGCGCGATCCATATGGCGATTCAATGGGTAGACGCAATCGTGAAAGGAGCCGAACCAGAGTGGATTCGCAATGTGGAGGCTTGGGCTTCTCGTCAAAGCGATTTCGCCCTTCTTGTGACCGTCATCAGCGGTGAGTCCATCCGAGGGCGACTCAGGGGCGGAACATCGTATAACGTTCCATTGACACCCACTCAGATCGAAAACTTGTCGAAACACGTTGCCAAATGGAATTCGCCCTCGTCGAGCGTCGGATCGCTTCGTTTGCTGATAGAACGGGGCAA
>JANODW010000778.1:0-5404 GCA_031412875.1 Pirellula sp.
CTAGATTGCACAGTGCAACGAAACTTGCAATCCGTCGCCCTAGTCTCCGTCAGTCGCTTCTGCGAAAGCGACTCTGTGATCACAATGATCTAGCCTCAACTATTTAAACCGTGAGTAGCTTGCCTTAGCCAGCATCGCTACCGGAAACGCAGCGAGCAGTGCGGTCACAGCCAACAGCACGCCGCCGACGCTGTCCCAATCAAATCGGTCGCGCCCTTGTGCAGTTTGCCAGATCGCGTAGACCATAAAAACAATCTGCGATGCCAGCGTGGATTGGACGATCGGCACCGATTGTTTTGGCGCGATCCGCTGGGCTATCCAAGCGACAATCGGCAACAACTGGATAGCATGAAGCGCAACTCCATGAGGAAACTTCAAGACCCCAGCGCGTCCCCATACTTCATACGATCTGCCCGTAGAGAGGCTTTCGTGTCCCAACACGGATGTACCGATCCCCAACACACAGGACAACGCCAGCAGCCACATACCACCTTGGATAGCCCACCCCATCGATCGTTCGATATCTCGGAGCCGTGTAGTCCGAAGCGTGAGATAGACGATCGCGCCGGTCACAGCCAAGATAAGGACCAGCATCGAGGTTTCGACGGCCGCATCGAGTGGTGTAGACGTGTTGAAGTGCGAAGCGACTCCCCTCCAATACTGCATCGTGATCAACGCAACCTCGACCAATAACCCGACCGCAATCGAACTTGCAAGCAATCGGTCGATCCGTCTCGGATGGAGTTGGGTCATCAGCCACGTCAACGACCAAACGGTCAAACCGCCTGAAATCCCAAACAACGCCGGTTTGCGCAGCGAGAGCGGTCCGCCCCAACTAGCACCCCAAACTGCCAGCAGTGCTAGATGCACGCACCCGCTACAAATCAATATGGCCGCGATCGTCATCGGGAGACGATACGCGAGCACCCCTCCGTTTGTGGATGCATTCAAAGTTTGCTGACGCATAAATGTACCGTGGCCTTGACTTTCGCGGAAAGATAACAGGATCGGAGGATAACGGGCATCCCTGCAAAAAACCAGCCAAGGTTCCTATGGCTGCCAAGATCGGACGGTGGCGTAGCGACAATTGCGTTGCAACGTTGAAAAGTCGTCGGTATGCCTGGTGGAAATGGGGATACGGACGTGATACGCTGGAGTTCGCAAATCTCACGTTGCATCGCACTGAGCCCGCCTGTTTTTTATCCCTCTCTCAGGAACCTACCAAATGCCTCAATTCAATCGTCGTAGATTTATAAAAGGAGCGACCGTCGGAGGTGCTGCTTTCATGATTTCGGGAACCAAGGCCTCAGGGCGTATTCTCGGAGCCAATGATCGCGTACGCATCGGAGTTGTCGGCACCAACGGACGAGGTCAAAGTCATATCGATGGATGGTTGGGACAGTCCAATGTCGAGATCGCTTATCTGGTCGATGTGGATCAAGAGGTTTTGGCGAAGCGTCTCAAAACCGTACAAGAAATGACGGAGGGCAAATTTGCGACACAAGGTATTTCGGACGTGCGAAAGGCGTTGGAGGACAAAAACCTCGATGCGATTTCGATAGCGACACCCAACCATTGGCATTCGCTCATGACCATTTGGGGTGCACAGGCGGGAAAGCATGTGTACGTGGAAAAACCGATGAGCCATGATGTGGTCGAGGGAAGGGTCGCTTGGGAGGCGCAGAAAAAATACAACGTCGTGGTCCAGCATGGAACACAATCTCGCAGCGACGCCCGCCGAGCAGGCCTTCATGAAGCCATCCAAGCTGGCGATTTCGGCAAACTCAAGATCTCCTACGGCTACTGCTGCAAGCCGCGAGGCTCGATCGGATTCAAGGAGATTACAGCCCCGCCCGCCAAACTAGACTGGAATCTTTGGAAAGGGCCCGCGGTCATCGACCACTACCATGAAAACTTCGTCCACTACAATTGGCACTGGTTCTGGCAGACCGGAAACGGCGACTTGAACAACCAAGGAACACACCAACTCGATGTCGCAAGATGGGCGCTCGACAAGGACCAAACACATCCCATCCGAACGATGGCCATCGGAGGCCGTTTCCAATGGAATGATCAAGGAGTCACGCCCAACACGATGTTCGCGATGGCAGAATACCCCAACGGGCAATTCGTATTCTTTAATGTTCGCAACGTGAACTATAGCGGCTACAAAAAGCAGGTTGAAAATGAGTATTATTTCGAGGATGGCGGAAAGATCATCGACTACAAGTACTATCCCAAAGGGAGTGCCGAAGGCCAAGCGCTCGAGATCGCCAAAGGCAAAGTGACCCCAGGCGGGAATTTCGGCGCATTCATTGCGGCGGTTCGTGCCCGCAACCCCGGCATGGCCAACGGCAATGCGATGGACGCGCACTATGGCTGCGTTCTCGGCCACCTGATGAACAATTCCTACCGGCTCGGGAGCAAGGTCCCGTTCAATGCCAAGGCCGGCTCCTTTGGCGACAACAAGGATGCCGCAGAACACTTCCAACGCTTGCACGAAATCATGGAAAAAGGGGTTGGAGTTCCTGTCGACAAAGCGGAGTACATTGTCGGCCCAACGTTAACATTCGATCCGGAAACAGAACGGCACGTGGGGCCTTGGGCCGAAAAAGCCAACGTGCTTTTGAAAGACCCCAACAATTCTGGTTTTCAAATCCCATCGGTAAAGGACGTATAGTCTCTTTTCTTAGTCTCTATCCTCACAGCCAACGGCGGGATCATTACTACCGTAGGATGGGACCTTTGTCCCATCCGTTTGTTCGTTCGGGACAATGGTCCCAAACTACGGCTGGCCCCGTTCTAGAAACAGCCGGAACGCATTCTCGGTCTCTTTGCTGATATGGTGCTCGATTCCTTCGGCGTCCACTTCCGCGCATTCGCGCGGTACCCCAATCGCCACTAGGAAGTCGACGACCAGTTGGTGCATTCCTTCGCTATGACTGGCCAGCGTTCGACCTTTGCGAGTCAAATGAATCGGTCCGTACGGGACAGATTCCAATAGCCCAATCCGCTTCAGGCGTCCCACGGCGCGGTGGGCCGATGCGTTGCTGATCTGAAACAGTTCAGCCAAATCGCTGAGCCTGCACTCCCCTTTGTTCCGCGAAATCAATTCGACCGCTTCCGCATAATCGGACGCGGTCTCCGATGTGTGGTCTTGTCGCGTTCTCTTGTGGCCATTGAGTCGCTTGGTCTCTCGTCTCGCCATCGAATTATTCCAAGTCCCACATGGATTACGGTCTCCTATTTCGCATTCAAACTTTTGAAGCCCAGCGTCGTCGGCCCGCAACAAAAGTGCTTACGACCCATCCAAAAAGCTCCTTGCCATTGAGCGGGGTATTGTACGATTTGCTTTGGAGCGCGGTCGCGTCGACCACCCATCGCTTTTCTGGATCGACGATGATGAAATCAGCCGGTTTGCCGATTTCGATGCAACCTCCCGTTTGCCCTAACAGTTTGGCCGGATTCAGACTCATCTTTTCAAAGGCTTGTAGCCATGTCATGACTCCGGTACGAATCAAGTAGGTGACGACCTGAGCCAAGGCGGTCTCCAAGGCGATCATGCCGAACGGTGCCGCGTCGATCTCGAGCATTTTCTTTTCAAGCGAGCAAGGTCGATGGCCGCTGCTGATGATGTCGATCGTGCCGTCGCGCAAGCCTTCCAAACACGCATCGACATGATCCTGAGATCGCAGCGGCGGGTTGACTTTGCAGTTGGCATCGAACGTTCGCATCAACGTATCGACCATGTGCGTGTTGGCAATAAAGATGCCCGACGTGAATTGGATCCCACGAGCCTTGGCCCGGCGACATAGCTCGACACTGCCTGCAGTGCTGATGCTGGTCAAATGCAAACGGCCACCGGTCGCTTCGATCAACCTCAGATCGCGAGAAGTGGCCAAATCTTCCGCTTCGGCTGGCAACGGCGAAAGACCTAACTTGAGCTGCTCGAGCCCTTCGTGCATCACGCCACCGCGCGACAAGGACCCGATCTCGGGATGGTCAAATACCACGCGATCAAACATCCCGCAGTATTCCAAAGCGCGTCGCAACAGCGCCGTATTCTCGATCGCTCGGGGCCCATCGCTCAGCGCAACCGCACCGGCTTCGACCAACGAACCGATCTCCGCCAACGATTCCCCAAGCTGCCCTTTGCTCACACAGCCCAATGCATACAGTCGACAGTTGTCCGCCCTGGCACCTTTCTGACGAATGAATTCAACGCTGGCCGCGGTATCGATGGGTGGCTCGCTATTGGACGACAACGCAATGGCAGTGTAACCGCCCGCCAAAGCGGCTGTGGTTCCAGTCACAATGGTTTCGTCCTCTTCGCGGCCGGGCTCTCCAAACTCGGTTGCCAAATCCACGAGCCCGGGGCCGACAATGCATCCCGCGGCGTCGATGCGTTGTAGATGCTCTGGCAAGTCGCCATCGAGTGTATCGAACCCTGCGAAGCAGCCGTTGAGCACGAACAAACGGCCGACGCGGTCCATGCCGCTATTGGGATCCACGATCCGCGCGTTTTCAATCAGCCAAGAAGAGTCTGGGTGCATTGGGATATCAAGCGTTAGAAGTGCGTGAGTCGGGGAACTGGCCGTTGCGTCCCAAGAGAAGCCATAGCGTTGCCATTCGGATCGCGATCCCGTTGGTCACTTGTTCCAAAATGACCGAGTGCGGGCCGTCTGCAACTTCGGGAGTAAGCTCCACACCGCGGTTGATGGGTCCCGGCGCCATAATCAAAATTTCAGGCTTGCTCCGTCGGATCCGTTCTTGATTCATGGCGTATAGCAACGTGTACTCATGGACGGACGGAAAAGGCCGAATCGCTTGCCGCTCAAACTGGATCCTCAATAAATTAAGAACATCGCAGCGAGGCAAGATCTTGTCGAGACTATAGGAAACCTCCACACCCAGCTTCTCCCAGTTCTTGGAGACGAGCGTCGCAGGGCCGCAAACGATCACTTTTGCACCGAGCTTCAGCAGTCCCCAAATGTTGGAACGGGCCGTCCGAGAATGCGCAATATCGCCGACCAAGGCGACCGTCAGACCGGCCAAAGATCCTCGATGCTGGCGAATCGTAAGCATATCGAGCAAGCCTTGCGTGGGATGCTCATGCGGTCCATCGCCGGCGTTGATCACGCTGCATGCCAAGTGATTCGAGAGCATATGCGGGGTACCCGGCGAGCTATGGCGGACGACCACCGCATCGACCAACATGGCCTCAATGGTTTTCGCCGTATCGATGAACGTTTCTCCCTTGGCCACACTGGAACCACTCGAAGAAAACTCGACCGTGTCCGCACCCAACCGCTTGGCTGCCAACGAGAAACTATTCTTGGTTCGGGTGCTGTTCTCGAAAAACAGATTTGCAATCGTACGACCCTTGAGCAAATCCAATTTGCAC
>JANODW010000779.1:0-5814 GCA_031412875.1 Pirellula sp.
ACTGCCTCAGCTGAGATACGTTCACCCGCTTTGACCCGAACTTGATATGTGTCGACATCGTCGGATTCGAGTGTTCCTAAAACCGTACGGTTGGCATCGACCAATTGCGTCTTGGCTTCTTTTTCTTCCTCGACGGTTGGGAAAGGACTGATGGTCAGGGTACGCAATTCGGAAAACCCATCGTCACTCAGCAATCGAAACGCATGCGGCCCTAGACTGCATTGCGAGTCTGCGATCATACGAAGTGTTGCTTGGTCGTCTTGCGCGGACTCCACTCGCTCGCACCGAACGCCAGGCTCGTAAAAGACAACACTGCGAATGTTGTTCAGTGAAGCCCCTTTCGCAACGACTGTAAATGCTTCGCCGCGTGTACCAACCGAAGGTGAAATGATCTCGAGCGATGGGTGACCACCTACCGCTTGAACGCAGACGACAATCGCGACAAAACAAAATGTCAACACGATCCTCAGCAGACCTGACATGCGTTCCTCAATACCTGAATATCGCAGCGAAGTAGATCGCGGAAAAGGAATCATGCCAACAAACCTCTTGCAACTTTGCCGTTGGTAACAATTGACTGCGGCCGATCGCCAGGTGACATCAAAGACTTGGCGGCATCGATCCCGAGCAAGTGATAGACTGTCGTAATGTAATCTTCGACCCCAAGCGGTTTATCGGTCGGTTCCGAGGCGAGCGCATCCGATGCTCCGTATATCTGTCCGCGTTTCGTCCCGCCTCCTGCCATAACAATGCTAAAAACGCGAGGCCAATGGTCGCGGCCTCCGCCCGCGTTGATTTTGGGAGTACGACCGAACTCGCTGGTCACCAACACCAGTGTGGAATCGAGCATGCCACGTTGATCAAGGTCGGTCACCAAGCCGGCAAAAGCTCTGTCGAAATCTGGCAACTGCGTTTCGATTCCACGATAGTGGAAGGCGTGTGTATCCCATGCCCCATAGGTCACTGTGACAAATCGAGCCCCCGCTTCGACCAATCGTCGTGCGATCAAAAACCTCGCACCCGCGGACGGTCGCAAAATCGGCCCCCAAGCCTTCATCCCATAAAGCTCCCGAGTCGCATCGGATTCGCTTTTCAAACTGAACGCTTCTTTCGCTTTCGGGGATGCCAGAAGGTCGTACGCTCGTTGATAGAAAGAATCCATAGTTGCCAAGGAATCGTCACGCTCCAGGCTCGCGAAATGGCTATCAACCATTTCCTTCCACGACTTTCGTCGTTCGAATCGATTTTCATCGATCCCAGTCGGTAGATTCAGATCTCGTACCGAGAAATTCGAACGAGCTGGATCCGATCCCAGTGAAAATGGTCCGCAGGCATTGCTCAAGTATCCACTTCCTAGAAACTGACTACCTTGATTGGGAACGCAAACGTAGGAAGGCATTGCATCGCGGGGCCCAAGTTCGTGCGTTACGACAGAACCTACGCTCGGATAAACCAAAGCAGGACTTGGACGGTATCCCGTGAACATACTGTGCTCACCGCGACTATGATCGACTTCGGTGTGCGTCATGCTCCGGACGACCGTCAATTTGTCGGCAACCTTAGCTGTTTGTTGCATGTGCGAGCTGAAATAAACACCGGGCAACGAGGTTGCGATGGGGTCAAGAATGCCTCGAAATTCAGCAGGAGCATCGGGCTTGGGGTCAAAACTATCCATGTGAGCAAATCCACCTTGGAGGTAGATATGAATAACAGACTTGGCCCTAACTTCCAGCTTTCGAGCATCCGTAGCGGCCGCTTTGGACTCAAGTTGGAGCAAATTGCCGAGCGTCAGCCCAACTCCGCCCAACCACCCGACGTACATAAAGTCCCTTCGCGATGGATGACGAAAATGTGCAGGATCATTTCGCCACCGTGAGTTCTTTAACAGGTTCATCCTTGGCTCCCCCTTTTTTCTTTTCAGTTATCTTTGTTGAATCAGAAACGACTTCGTACTCTATGACCAATCGTGGACGCTGTTGGATATCCTCGAATTCGGAAGCATAAAAATCCCATCCGTTACCGGCCGTATTAATGAAGACCCAACCATGATTGGCCTGACCACTCGCCCAAGCTTGAACGGTGTCCTTGACATCAAAGACGATGAGCGAGGCGTTGGCCGCGATTTTACCGAACGTGAAACTGTCCTTGTGCCTCGATGCTTCGAAGCCATCTGCCGAAACACCATCGACCATAGAATTCCAGGTCGCCGAAGCCGAGAACGGGACCAACATACGATGAAGATTGACCGTGGAACCTTGGTCGAACGCGCTTACAAACATGCGTGCCGACACAATTCTCGCACCCTTGGGCACCCGCTTAGCCCCATTGCCAATTATCCCATCGAAACGTATCAGCACTTGGCTTTCACCGCCATCGTTGTCGGCGTCAGACGACGCGTTCGGATTACTTGCAAGAAACGTGGTGGGTGCGAGAGCCCATATCTCGGTATCTACAGTGCCGTAATACTCATCGCTCCCATCTTGGAAAGACAGAGTGGCCGGCCGAGTTAAAGACTTTGGTTTGATCGGATCGGTCCCAAGCCCATAGGATGACGTTAAGACAACTTGAGTCAACGCCAGAGCAAATAAGTATCGACTACTACGTCTAGCCCGGATGTACATTGATTTCCACCAGAGGGTTGGCCAAAGAGGTTCGGAATTGGTAGCGAGATTGTTTCAAATGCGTTTTAACGATTGGCGAAGCCGATGTGAATAAATGATGAAAAACGCAAAGCAATGCAAGGTCACAGAGCGGAGGCGGCGTTGACCGAGCCTTGAGCTCGATCAACCCAACAACTTTGACCTAACTAGAGTCTAAGTCGTCAAATCCAACTTAACTGTTCTACATCCTCCTGCGACCCCAGAATTCATGCAGCGAACCACGCTCTGCCTTCTCGTGCGTTCATACATCATGATGTCTAAGTCTCGCCAAGCGTAGGCTACTTGGCTACAGAAACGGGAGTCGAATTGACTTCTGCCTTGACTTCCTTCTCTGGCCGACGCCGCTCAGGGACTGTCGGAGAGATTTCCGTCATGCGATTAGGTTTTCCAGGTTGCTTTTCTAAAACAAACCCGTCGTATAGATCACCCACCGCAGTCCGCGATTCGTAAAGCAGTTTGTCGCCGTCGATACGGATCACTTGATATAGCTGCGTATCCTCTGCCACACGCTTCATGATCGTGCTTGGAGACAAGTTGTACATCTTGGGTCCACTCACTGAAACCACGTAGACTGTCCCAGTAAATGTATCGACATTGTTGACTCCTGTTGGGACGTTGCCGACTGTTTTTAGGTTTGCAACTGGCGTATCAAGGCCGGTTCGACCATAGGTATGATCATGGCCTTGCAAAACAAGATCGACCCTATGTTTGTCGAGGATCGGTTTCCAAAGGGTGCGAAGCTTGACATTGTCTCGGTCTTTGGCAGTCGAGAAAATAGGGTGATGGAAATTAAGCACGACCCAGCGAAGCTTGTTTTTGCTGAGCACACCGTCAAGCCAAACCGCTTGCTGCTCAAGTTTTTCATTGCTGTTCATCGAAACGACTAAGGTGTCTTGGTACGCTAATGTGTAACACGTTTCCTCTAGGCCTTCTGGGCAGTCTTGTTGAGGCAATGTGAATTGCGGACGCCAATGGTGTGACAGTCGGGCTTTACCGTCCTGACCTTTATGCATTTCGTGATTGCCAACGCTGGGTACGCTTGGAATCATTGCATTGAGCCAAGCACCTGCGCCGAACCATTCACCCCACTCGCCGTCGGATTGTGCTGTATTGACCAAATCGCCCGCATGAATAATGAACTTAGCCTTCGGAGCATCGGAGTGCGCTTCCCGAATGACTCGCGACCACATGGATCGAAGATCGTTTTGGGCGTCACCGAAGTAAATAAAAGAAAATGGTTCGCTCGAGTCTTTCTCCGTCGAGAAGTGAAACCATTCGCTCCAATTGGTTTTGTCGCCCACTCGATAAGCGTATTTGGTGCCTGGTTTCAGCCCCTTGAATTCCACACTGTGGAAGTGCGCTGTATTTAGATCTGATTTGAGGGCTGTCGAAGTTGCTTTCTGCGTTTCTGCCAACGCGGCAAAATCCGGTCCGGCACCAGCAATCGCCAATTGAGCAAATGCATCGGAAACTTCGACGGAAGTTCTCCATGTGACCGCTTGCGTGGTCTTCGGATCGCCGGCCCATGTGAGAATGATTCGGTCGGGAATTGGAGTCGTTGCATACATCTCTGCGGGTTTAACGGCTCGTACCGCATGCGAATGGGTTTTGTCGTCGTCGTGCGCATATACAGTAGCTAGGGACGTAGGGCTGAGAACAGAGCTGGTTGCGAAAAAGAAAAGCATTTTCTTGGGAAACATGGCGAACCTGTAGATTAGCGATCTGGATATACGGAACTCAACGCGGTCCGGATTGTATTGTTGTGTTATTAAGCTTTTGTTATTGCGACGTTAATTTTAATGCTGATGATTGCCAACGGCGATTTGATGTGAATTGGGAACGCTGAACTTGCGAATTACGGGTCCCGAGTATTCACAGTTGGCAATATTGGTATTTCGACATGCTTTTCCCATTCAATGAGAGGCACATTCCAAGGCGTCTCGCGAAGAGGTTCTTTCAATGGAAGTATCCACGGACGTTTGCTCGCGTACCGCGGCTCGTTTGCCAAGTCAATATTCGGATCGATAAACACTTGTGGCTTTCTTCCATTTAGCGAAGTCAAAACAAACGCTTGCACCCGAGGTATTCGCCCCGTGCGACCTTGGTGTTCTTTGGCCAAATGGTGGGCGAACTGCAGGATCATTTCTGGATCACGCGGAAACCGATTCGCTTGATCGACGTTGATAATTCCTCGCATCCGAGGGTTGTACGTCTTTTTTTCCTGTTCATCCGTGACAAAGTATCTCACCGCAGCGGTCTTTCCCCGCAGCATCATGCGCCATGAGAATAGGTGCCCTCTTTCTGTCCAACTTGCATCCTCGTCGCTTAGGAAATGCCTCAGTGGCCAGATGCAGTGAAAGGCGACATAAGCTGCCATAAAGGCAATACACAACCTGGATCGCATTGCCCCCTCTGCCCATCCCGTTGCCCCATGCCGATCAAGGTTCAAGGGAGTGCCTCCCAAAACCTTGCGGGGCCAACTTGGCTCGAAGAACAGAGTCGTTGCGAAAATCATGAACCATGGGAAAACATGGATATGAAAGATCAACGCGTTGGTTAGATGAAAAGCCACACAAAGCAGAAAAGCGAAGACTCGCGTGCGCCTCAAGAGCAGCATAGGCACAATCCCGAGATCGAAAATCAATCCGGCCCAAACAAAGGCGAAGACAACCCACTCCTCGTTGAACCATGATCCTACGAATGGCAACTCATTCCGAGACGCGAGAATCTGCCGCATGGGCTCACCTGCCAACCAATCACCATGAAGTTTTGCCAACCCACCGTAGAAGTACGGAAGTCCGACATGGAAGCGCAGCAACCACAGCACCCATCCAGACGTCGTTCCCTCGAAACCCGATGGGCTTCGAGAGGCGTCGTGCGACACGTTTCTTGCCAATGGCAGCCAAGGAAACCACCAAGCGATGAGAGTCATCAAGTAATAATGGTTTTGGTAATTCGTCTTCTCGAGCAAAAATACATAAGTGAAACAGATCGCCAACAAGAGAGAAGACCAACGATACAGAACGCCGGCGCAAACCATAAGTCCCAGCAAAATAATCGCGATAAAGACTGCGATCATGCCGTTCGAACGCAACGGATGTACCCAATCGAATGGCCAGTAGGTAAAGTGGAATTTGGGGTCTATGTAGATCGA
>JANODW010000780.1:0-3887 GCA_031412875.1 Pirellula sp.
GCCCTACGGTAGGCGAGGCCATGGAAATGTATAGCTCGTATAGCCGCTATAGCGATTGAGATCCCAGTGCATCGATAGAGACAACGGCGATGCGAGGAGCGGATTGCTTTGCAATGCTCCGAACTGTGCGATCGCCTGATCCCATGAATCGCGTACGACCCGTTGCGCAGTCAAAAGAGATTGGTCTGACGCTCGCAGCGAATTCGGAAAGTGGGAAGCGGCCAAATGATTGATAGCGCTTCGCTGCATGGATTCCGCACGCCGTATTTCTTCCCAGCGAGGATCATTGTTGGGGACTTGCTGTGAAACGAGAGTCTTCTGCGCAATCTCGAGAACTTGATTGGTATCCTCAATGCGAGATGCGGCGAAACTAGCTCGGAGTTGCTCCAGCCGTTCGCGAAGGTACGCAACGGGCATCGGGTCGACAACGGTCACGATCTGTTCGATGATGCTCGGTTGCTCAATGGTGACCGTCAACCCTTGTGGCGATTGCTCGGCACGCAGTTTCTCCATTTCGCCGTGCGTGATTCGAAACACATTTCTCTGGGACGACAACGGAAGCGTCACTCGGACCCGGTTGGTCGTCGGCGCGGGTGAGCAAATCTGATCCATCGGGCCCGATGCGATCACAATCGCCAATTGGCTCTTGGGAGTTTCGAGGATGGCAGCGGTATGGTTGGCGGAATCGGTCACCACGTTGCGCCAAGTCGACTGTCCCGCCTGGATCCAGGGCATGAGCAATTCGATTTCGCGATTGATGGCGGCATAGCCTTGGCTACGCGCGATCGATGTGGGCTCGGCGGAGTCCAGTGGCGAACCCGACCGAAAAATAAAGCCGCGGGCTCCCTGCATGATGCTTCGATAGAACTGCAGTCGGACTTGCAGCAAATCGTAGTCGACGCCGGTGACGTCTCGACGCAGCGTCCTCGCGGCAATCTCTTTTTGGGCTCGCCACTCCTTTGGCATTTGTGTTGCAATCGATGTCAATGGCAGGGATCGGCCTGCCAAGGGACGAAAGTCCGACTGCATGATCGCGGCCGCTTCCTTGGAGGAACCCACGCGGGTCGCAACCGGCAACGGAATCGCCAACCAATCGCTATAGCGGCTGTACGAGCTATACATTTCCATGGCCTCGCCTACCGTAGGGCGGATCAAGGATGGAGGGAAATGCGACAATTTGGAAACCGTGGTCCGCGTTTGGGCCAAGTCGGATTGATTGAGAGTCATCCCAATCAACCATCCCTGAACATGGCGATAGCTCTTTGCAATCTCCTCCGTTGGAACCAAATCGGGAGGCCGGGCGATCACTCCCATTTGCGTCGCAAGGGCCTGTTCGATCACCAAGGGGTCGTTGGGAGTGTTTGTGATAATGGCGTTGAAGCCGAGCTCCTGGAGGTAGCCCAGGCTTTCTCCCTGGTGAAGTATCCAGCGTGGGACGGACGATTGCAGTTTCCTCAGTTGCTCCTGGACCGACAAAGTTACCGGACCGGTCGACTCGACTGGTGGTGAGGACTCATTGGCAAGCAGCGAGGTAGGCGCGACCATCCCCTCTACCAACAGGTCGTCCACCTTTAACTTCAATGAGCCCGGGTCCGCATAAACGCTCAAGACGATGCCGTCGACATAGGCGTCCTGCAAATCGACTTGGGAACCATACCGCGCCCGTAGATAGCGTACACGCTCTTCCAATTGCCGGCCCACAGACACGATCGTCGACTTTGACCATCGCCCCCGGCCTTCGGTGGGCGTTCCCAATAGCACCTCTTGGATCAACGGATGCGTTGCCGCATTGGCGCTTCTCGGAAACACAACACGGAATCCGATCCTCAAACCACTCTGTGCGGACAAAACATTGATCGACGCCGTCAGGTCCTCGATCAGCGCACACGGTGCGATTGGGTAAACCAGATAGACCTTGCTGCCCGTTCCGAACGAGGCTTCGATCACTTCGATGCCGGGCTCTGACTTTTTAAAGGGGAGCAACACCGCTTTCGCATCGTTGTCCCAGAGATAGAATTTTTGCGTGGGATCGTTGAACCCGTCAATCAGTTGGGCGATTGCCAAGTTCGGTACAAAAACCGCCAAGAACAAAACGGCCAAGATCCGCACAATCAAAGTTCGCCCAGACGCGCCAAACGGCGAGTGGGTTGACTTTTCGCAACAAAGTGCGAATGAATAGTGGAGAAATCGAAACATTGCTGGCAACCTGACTGAAATTCCCGTAAGTCGCGCTTGTAGCATGACTTACGGCACGAAGCCAGATCGATTCAGGATGCAAAAAGACCACCGACTCTACGGATTAGCTAATTGGTCACGAAAGTATCGACAATCCTAAGTCCTTGACTAGCATGGATTTACCCTCCATGTTAGCAGTCCAGTGGGAGAGTGTCGGCACGAAAGCTGCTTTTCTTTAATTTCATAATCGCCCGCAAACTTCCGGCATACCAATTCCAATCGTTACCTTGAGGAGCCTCAGCATGAGCCACGCCGCCCAATCGACCGAAAATATTCTGAATGACACACCAAGCGAATTGATGGATCTCCAGAAAGTGATCGAACTGCTGCCCCCAGCCCAGCGATTGACGATTCAACCCGCTTTCCAAAGAGTGGTCGAAAGCACCAACCGCCGCCGAAAAATTTTGCAATTGGTTCAGGATTCGATCGGCCAGTTGCGACTCGATATGAAGTACCTGGTGTTTGACTTGGAAGCAACCCGCCGCGAACGCGATGCGTACCAACGACAAATACAGGAATTGATGGGCGAGCAAGGCGAAGCGGACGAAACCAACCCAGAAGAAAACCAGGACTAATTAAAGGGCAGTGCATTAGCCGCTGTAATTGGATGTCGAAAGTCGCCACTTTCTCAGCCAAAAGTTCTCCGACCATACATGCTAATTGCATTTCGTGCGGGAACAGGCGGGTCGATTTGGATAAATCGACCCGCCTGCTTGTTTAATGGTTTGCTTGATAGGTTGATTTGGCTTAGTCTAGAAGTCCAAACCCTTCGGTCCAACCCCTTTATCCCTAGCCAAAACCCTTCGTCGGTACGACGCTTCGATGGAATTTACGCCACGGTCTTTAACGCAACGCATGATCGATTTGGAGCTTGCGACTTCCGAGCAGGTCGACCGATTCTGGGGCGAGTTGCGGACCAGTGATGTCCAGCTTGAGGATGTCAAGAATCTGCTGCTTCGCAAAGGCATCCTGACGAATTTCCAGTTGGACCGGATGTGCACCGGCGAGCGGCTTGGATTTTTCTATGGCCCCTATCGTGTCTTGTACATGATCGGCGCAGGTACGTTTGCACGTGTGTTTCGATGTGTGCACCGCGATACCGGCAGGGTTGTCGCCATCAAAGTGTTGCGCCGCAGGCACCGCGACCAAGTGGCATCCGTGGAGCAGTTCCTGCGTGAGGGAAGAATGGGATTGCAACTGCGTCATCCCAATATCGTCACCATCCATGAAATAGAAAACGACCCGCGTTCGCCCTATTTGGTTATGGAATTTGTCGAGGGAGAAACGCTGCGTGAAATCCTTAAGATCCGAACTTGTTTCGGACCGGCCGACGCTTTGAATGTCATGCATGATATCTGCTCCGGTCTCGATTTTGCAAATTCCAAAGGCATCACGCACCGAGATTTAAAGCTGACAAACGTTCTGGTGCATTCGAGCGGTAAGTGCAAGTTGGTGGACTTTGGTCTGGCCGCCTTGGCCGATGTATCGTCGCCGGAAGCGATCGCGGATTGCCCCAGCGCGCGTGCGATCGACTACGCCGCTCTCGAACGTGGGACGGGGGTTCGCAAAGGGGACCCGCGAAGCGATTTGTTCTTCGTCGGCGTCATTCTCTATAACGTCGTGAGCGGTAGACCAGCTTTGACCGAAACGCG
>JANODW010000781.1:0-3041 GCA_031412875.1 Pirellula sp.
CTTGTGCGACCCCATCAAGCTAAATACCTTTGGAGATCGCATCCTTCAGTCGTGTGTTGAACGATGGCCAACATGCTACTTCCCTCACCGTATTATGCTTGACCGTATTTTGCAACGGGACGGAGTAACATCGGAGCAAACCTTTGCTTATGTGAACGCGCTGCCGCAGTTACTGCCCTTAGGCCATCCTTACGCAAAGGGAATGATGGCCAGCGTGGCATGTGCAACGAATGAAGTTCCCGTCATCTCCGGCGATCCACCGTTTTCAAGGTCACAACAGAATGCGATCGTCAAAAACATCTTTTCAGATGTTCCGTTGCCCAGTTGGTGCTTTGAAGCATGGTTTCCGAGAGAGCCATCTCTCAAGGAAATCTATAAGCAGCAACGCAAGGAACTTCTTCGCCGCATGGTGGAATACCATCACCAACATTACGAGATGCCCAACACACGATTCTACGCAATCGAAGACCCTGTCCAAGCGTATAGCCAATTCATGGACGAGTGGATGCGTTAATAAGCCGAAAGACTTCGACGTCCACACCCCGCGAGCCAATCGCGTGATCGAATGGTCGCCCGGGAGGCGCTAATCCATTCAATTCAAAGAGATCTGTTTGGAAAGTTCCCACGTCCATTTTGCAAAGGGGGTAGGGAGCGTGGTGAACGCGGCCACATAAAATTGTGCCTTTGCGATCCAGTGAGAACAGTAGATAGCGTTCGACCAAAAAAAACTCTAGCGTTCCGGGTTGTACGAGCGATGTCTCGGCTTTATAGGAATAAGAAAATTGACTGGTACCACCGCTGCCCTTGGCGGATCGCCGCGTCGAGTGGTACTCGATTGCGGACTTGGTACGGTATTCAGCTTTCATCGACGCATGCTGGTAGGGAAGATGAAATAGAGTTCGGGCCGCCCATACCGCCAGGGGCTGGTTGCAATCCAAAGAGAAAAACCAAACGCCCGGATTTCCTTGGCGATCAAAAACGTAAGTCCGCAAATTAAGCTCAAGAAAACTGGAAACCCAAGGCACCGCGGGAGTCCCTCGAAAGCGAATGTTCTTCATAAAGAATGGGACGACACCTAAGAAAGCGTCTCCCTGAAAACAATCGACAAACAATCCGTCCGGCAACAGGTTCTGGATCGTTTTGGCCTCGATACGCCAATGTAAAAAAAGAAGATCTGTCCAGGACTGAAGCATCATTGCTCCCCCGGCAGGTCGCTCGCGCATCTCCAGCCGCTGTTCGATCGTTGGAACAAGCATCTTTGTCATTTGCAATCCACTCCTACGTTTTATCCCTTAGCTGAGGACAGTCCAAAAGCAACCAGCCCATTTGCGAGGGCAGCCACCAATACCGAGGCTAACAGAGAAATATAAAATCCGACACCTTGATGCAACAGTCCCGCCATCAGCCCCACAAACAGGAGGGTGGGCAAAATGAACCAAAAAGTCGACATCAAATAATCCACTAGTTCCGGCGATGTCGCATGATCGAATTGGTGCCGAGTCACTATCACTAGCAAAGTGATCCATGGCAAAGCGCTGATCAACCCGCCCCATTTTGGCGAATTCTTGGAGATCTCTGCAACGAATGTAAAGACAATAACAGCAATGACAATCTTGGCCAGAGTGAGCATAATCCAATTCCGAAACCAAAAGAGAAATGAGTTGAACACCCGCACTTTCGTAGCGTCAGGTCGCTAGGCCTCCGATTGCCGGCTCTTGCATTGGCCACCGAGAGGTTGCAAAGAAGCGGGCGAAATCGGACCAGCTTTTTCGACGGAATGCAACCTCAATTGCGCGTCTAGCCGCAATATGCGGGGATTGCTATTTGCAATTTGCGCACCCTCACCGTCTCAAAACGAAAAGAGCCTCGCAGTCGATGGCGAGGCTCTTTGTTCTCAACGTCTATTGACCGTTTGAGTATTACGGCAAATCCGTTTCGGAAGGTTCGGCTGCCTTGATTGGCTGTCCATCCTGACCAAACGAAAGGAAGGTCGTGCCGCCTCCACCAAAACTTGTCGGCATGTTGTAGACATAAATTGCGTCAATTGCCTTCGCAATCCGGGTCTGGCATTCTGCCAAGTGAGCCAGTGAGTACGGGTCCAAACTGTTCCTGCCCTCAAGTGTTGCGTCCAACTTTCGCTTCAGTTCTTTCAACTGCATCAGCGAGAGCGAGGTTACTGGTTTGGTAACAGCATTCGAATCGGTTGGGATAGCCAAGTCGATCAAGCGTTCTAGGTGTTCACGTTGAAGGTTTCTTCTCCACGAACTAATACGCGGCTTCCTCGCCGTCACTTCGCCTTCGGGCTTGGTTTCCAACTCGGACCAAATCTCCGCGAACACTTTGTCCATCACTTCTGGCAGCGTGACTGCATCTTGCTCTCCAGGCACCAATGTTTCGTTGTCAAAGACACGACGCAGCGTGCTCGGATTCATCAACATCGTCAACGTCGAAGCTTGATAACCCAAGATGCGATCGTGGATCGGGAACGTAGATTCGCCCATCGAGCGAATCCCTTCGTCGGCCCATTTGTCATTCGTCAAACGTTCCAGGATGGCTTGGGTAATTCCAAAGGCCTCATCGCGGAAAGCATTTTTGAACACAAACGCGAGAGCTTTCCTTTGGCGATCGGCTGCAACCGGAATTAGCGATTGACGATTGCCTGGATCGCCCTTCTTGTCGCGATTGACTGTGGCACCGCCGACCCAATTCGCCATCATACTGACGGTCTTCATCTGTTCACCCAAAGTCAGCTCGTAGCCCTTGCGAGCTTTACCCCAACTTTCTCCATCTTTGACGAACTTGTCCAACAAACGGGAGCGGTAAAGCTTTACGAGCCGAATTTGATTTTCTGCGTAGTCCAGCGGTTCCTTGGTGTAGTCGTAGCGGCGTGCCATCGGATCGGGACCACTGGTATCTTCATCGGTAGCGTATTGGAGCTCAGGTTCACACGTCCGTTTAAGAATTTCGGGCAACTTGGCTTCGTCAGGCGTATAGCCATACTCGATAGCCCAGAAATCATACGGACCCAAACCAATCATGGT
>JANODW010000782.1:0-5546 GCA_031412875.1 Pirellula sp.
TTCGCAATCGCTATGCCGCAGTACGGGAACAGATCGGTAGAGTGATCGTTGGACACGACGATATCATCAATGGGGTCCTCACTGCGGTTTTCGTTGGCGGGCATTGTCTCCTCGAAGGAGTGCCCGGGCTGGGCAAAACAATGCTAATCAAGACACTTTCCGAAACGCTTTCCCTCGATTTCAATCGTGTCCAGTTTACGCCGGACCTGATGCCATCGGATATCCTCGGCACGAACATGATTGTGGAGAACGAAGGGCGACGCGAATTTCAATTTCAAAAGGGACCAATCTTCACCCAGATTTGCTTGGCAGATGAAATCAATCGCGCCACTCCCAAAACGCAGTCGGCCCTGTTGGAAACGATGCAAGAAGGAACCGTCACGGTTTCGGGAAATCGTTACGAGTTAAAAAAGCCATTCTTTGTGCTCGCAACGCAAAATCCGATCGAACAAGAAGGAACGTATCCGCTCCCCGAAGCGCAATTGGATCGTTTCTTGTTCAAGCTGGTTGTAGGTTACTCGACTCGAGAGGAACTCAACACAATCATCGATCGGACGACACGCGGGACTATCGTCACGCCCGAGAAGGTCATGGATGGAGAGGAGATCAAGCATTGGCAACAATTGGTCCGGCAAGTGGTTTTGGCTAAGCATGTGCAGGACTACATAGCGAGGCTAGTCTTGGCTACGCATCCAGGTGGAAGCTTGGCGCCGGCCGTTACCAACCAGTATATCCGGTGGGGAGCGAGTCCCCGCGGGGCGCAGACGATTGCTCTTGCCTCTAAAGTTCGAGCGCTCCTCGACGGGCGCTACAACGTGAGTTTCGAAGACATCCGACGCGTGTATTTGCCCGCCATGCGCCATCGTGTCCTGCTCAACTTCGAAGCCCAAGCGGAGGGCATCGAAGGCGATCGTGTTTTGTTGGATATCCTGGAAAAAGTATCGGAACGAGCAGACGATCTGGTGGCAGCGTAGCGGCAAACGAGCGTGTGGAACAAACGATCGGCTCAGCGACCTCGCCGTTGGTTTTTGACCAGCCTCATCGGCCTATTTATCTTTTTGTGTGGCGGGATTATTCTCGCCGCTGTCTTACTCCTCCGACGCGGCAAACTTCCTAAAACCGGAATAGTAGCGGGGAGTTCCATGGAACCGATCCTGCGAGGACCTCGTTTTCTCTGGACGTGTAAGGATTGTTCGTTCCAGAATTCCTTTGCGATGGATACGTGCAAAAGCCATCAACCCTTTCAGTGCGGGGCTTGCAACAAGCTTGATCCGCAGTCCAACGTCGATTTCAACGATGCCACCAGCATCGCTGAAAAAACGATCCTCGGGGCACAAGTGAAGTTCGAATCGCTTCGGAAAATACACGCTTCCCGCACAATCGAAATCGCAAAGGGCCAAGCGCAATCGTCCGGCTTAGCTCGGGGAGACGTTGTGGTGTTTGAGGAGTCGATAGGATCGTTAAGAGAAATCAAACGAATCGTTGGCTTCCCCATGGAGCAGATTGCGATCGACCGAGGAGACATCCTGGTGGACGATGTGAAATGGTCTAAATCCTTGGAGCAGTCGCTGCGCCAGGCGATTCTAGTCCACGCTTGGGATGGTGCGGCATTGATTGCGCAAGCGAAGGTCGCAGAGCAAAAAAGTGGAGGCACCGCCAACCGGGGCGCCGCCAGCAGAAGTACGGGCGGTTGGAGCTATGGAGGGCTTCCGTTCACTGGGTTGCTCCGAGCGAGCGGCGGCCAAGGGGCTTCGATGGCGAGCGCAGCGGAACTGACATTCGACAGTCCGATTCCTCCTTTTCTCGATAATCGGCTGGCGGTCAATGCGCATGACTCGCATGCGATCGTGCACGTCAAAGATTTCGGATTTGCATTCCAGCCAAAGCATTTTCAGGGCGATTGGGGAATTCGATGCCGGTTTTGGTGTGAAGCAAATGAATCGCAAGTGGAATTGCGATGGAGTGGCGCGTCGCTTGCAATTCAAGGAGAAAAGGAGAGTGTGAACGTTGAGATCAACCCGAGAAATGAAAAAGCGCTTTGGATAATCGTTGCCATGATCGACGACTTCTTGGTTGTCGGCGATCAAGACGAGGAGTGGATGAGGATTGCGTTGCCCGAGAGCGAAGCTGGGATGCAGCGTATTCCGCCCGTGGCGAGAACGGTACCCATTGCGATTGGGGCGCTCAGCGGGGAACTATCCCTAGATCAGTTGCTTGTTTTTCGTGATATTCATTATCGAGGTCAAGGCGATTCTAGTAGTCAGACTTGGCTGCCTTCGCCTGGTGTCGTCGTTTTGGGCGACAATGTTTCCATGTCTTCGGATTCCCGGGACCGCTGGCTAGAAGGATTGCGACCTAATGCGATTCGAGGTGTGGTGTTGCAACAGGGAAGTCCGATGGAAACGTTGCTTAGGCAGCGATACTAATGTCGCAAGCACGTCTCGCTACAGCGACTCGCTAAAGCAATTCTCTACGCAAATCCAAGGTGGTTGGAAACTCGGGGTTCTCACGCGGCATTCTTGGCACGACGGGGCCGGGCGAATGTCCAAAGGGAAGGAATCGAACATTGCGTCGTCCTTCGGCCTCTAGCGCATTGACCGGAAAGGTCGCATAGTTCCTGCCGCCGGGATGCGATACATGGTAAGTACAGCCGCCCACGGAATGCCCTGTCCCAATATCCCAGAGGTCGAATACGAGAGGCGTATTGACCGGCAAAGTGGGGTGCAGGCAGGAAGTGGGTGCCCAGGCTCGGTAGCGAACACCGGCCACTTGAGTGCATTGGTCGCCCGCAAACTGAAGAGGCACACGTATGCCATTGCAAAGCAACTGATGCTTATTTGCATCCAGTCCGACCACTTTTACTTCCAATCTTTCGACGCTGGAATCGACGTAACGTGCGGTTGCACCGCCGGCTGGTTCCTCGCCTAAAACGTACCAAGGCTCGATGGCATTGCGCAGTTGGATCGAAACGCCATCGTACTCAACGCAGCCAATCGAGGGGAATCGGAACTCGAAATGAGGAGCAAACCAGTTGTCCTCCCAATTCCACCCATCCCTTTGTAGACAACCTAAAACGTCTTGCAAGTCGCGCCATAGAAAGTGAGGCAACATCATTCGGTCATGCAAATCCGTTTCCCAGCGCCGCAATGGTTGCGCGTACTCGTTGCGCCAGAAATGCGCGACGAGGCATCGGACCAGCAATTGCGTTGTCAAACTCATTTGCGCATGGGGTGGCATCTCAAAGCCGCGAAGTTCGACGAGACCCAGTCTACCTGTTGAGCTGTCTGGCGAATACAGCTTGTCTATGCAGAACTCGGACCTATGCGTGTTGCCTGTGAGGTCGATGAGCAAATTACGAAGAAGCCGATCGACGAGCCAAGGGGGGCAGTTCTGGCCCTGTTTTGGAATCAATTCCAGCGCAGTCTGCAGTTCGTAGACGGCATCGCGACGCCCCTCGTCGGCACGCGGTGCTTGACTGGTTGGTCCGATAAATCGATTGCTAAAAAAATACGAAAGCGAGGGATGGTTTATCCAAAAGGAAATCATGCTCCGCAACACATCAGGACGCCTCAAAAACGGACTATCCCAAGGGGTCGGGCCTCCCATCACCACGTGATTGCCACCGCCAGTTCCCGTGTGCTTTCCATCGAGGTCAAACTTTTCCGTGGCGAGACGGCAATGCCGCGCTTCCGTATAGATGGCTGTGGTGTTCTCGACCAACTCGGTCCAGTTCTTGACCGGATGAACGTTTACTTCGATCACACCGGGATCAGGGGTTACTTTGATCAACTGCATCCGGTGATCTCGTGGGGGGAGATAACCCTCGACGACGATTGGCATCTGCAGATCGGCCGCGGTTTGTTCGATCGCTGCGATAAGTTCGAGATAGTCTTCGAGCGTCTCAGTGGGAGGCATGAATACGTAAAGTTTTCCGTCGCGCGGTTCGATGCATAGCGCCGTCCTAACGATCGCTTTCGGATCGAGCCGCTCGGCTGCTTGAAGGCGAGCAAGTTCCTCGGCCCACAATCGATCCTCGTCTAGGTTGACCGCGACGGAGACTGTGGCGTTGGGCTTTTTGGGCTTCTCGGAATCGCTTTTTCTTTGTTGGATAGGCGGTGGGGTTGGCAGTGGTGGCCTGGAGGCGAAAGGATCGGTCGGGTAGATCGGCTGCCCTTGAGATTGTGGGCTAGCCGGCAAAGTATCCAACGGCAAACGAAGTCCGATCGCGGAATCGCCTGGAAGCAAAAATAACTTCTCAGGGCGAACAGGCCAAGGCCCGGTTTGCCAACGCGCTTTGCCTTGCCACCATTGTCGGCGAATCGGCAGCACGATGCCTGTCGGTTTATTGAGTCCTCGATTGAATACCAGAGCCAAACGGTTTCTTTCTTCGGGATCGGCAAGCTTGGGGTCCCAAGGTTGAATATCGATAGGCAACCTTTGTTCTCGCCACAGGTAGTAGTAAGTGTCCTCGTAAGCAGGCACCATCCAACGCGCGTCCACCTGCAGATTTTCCGCGAGTGCATTAGCAAACCGCCTTGCATGCGAAAAACCAAAACCATAATTTCGGGTTTCATCGGCTATCAATTGCTCGTCATGCCAAATGGGTTGGCCATCGAGGCGCCACAAACAAGTGAGCGCCCATCGCGGCAAGGACTCGCCTGGGTACCATTTTCCTTGACCGTAGTGAAGCAAGGCGCCTGCCGCAAACCGATCTCGCAGACGCTTGATGAGTTCGCCGGAAATCCCACGTTTTTTTGGCCCAACGGCGTCGGAGTTCCATTCCGCACCCTCCATATCGTCCATGGAGACAAAGGTGGGTTCGCCGCCAAATGTCAAACGCACGTCATCGGTCTCTAGTTGAGCGTCCACGGACTTGCCCAATGCGTCGATCCGGTTCCATTGTTGATCCGAATAAGGTTTGGTGGTACGGGGATCTTCGGCCATGCGCTGGACGGACATCGCGAAATCGAATTCGCACTCGGCTTCGTCAACCAATCCGGAGATCGGTGCAGCGCTGGACGGATCCGGCGTGCAAGCGACAGGCAAATGTCCCTCGCCGCAAAGCAACCCGCTGGTTGGGTCCAGGCCGACCCATCCTGCGCCGGGCAAATAAACTTCGGCCCACGCGTGCAAGTCCGTAAAATCGGCTTCGGGTCCACTGGGGCCATCCAATGATTTTTGATCCGCAGTGAGTTGGACCAAGTATCCCGATGCAAAGCGCGCTGCAAGCCCCAGTCGTCGCAGGATTTGGACGAGTAGCCAAGCAGAATCACGGCAAGATCCACTTTTCAGTTGGAGCGTTTCCTCAGGACTTTGCACGCCTGCTTCCATCCTGATTTCATAGCGAATCTCGCTTTGCAATCGCTGATTGAGCGCCGTGATGGCATCCATCGTCGGCCTGGGACTCAGTTCCACGCTCGCAACCCACTGCTGGACCAATTCCGTAGCAGGGAGTGTTTCCAAATAGGAAGCTAGTTCGCGTTTGAGTTGTGGTTCGTAGTCAAATGGGAATTGGTCCGCATAGCTTTCCAAAAAAAAATCGAATG
>JANODW010000783.1:0-1859 GCA_031412875.1 Pirellula sp.
GTCTACCAGGACGCGAACATCGCCGTGCTCTTGAAGATACGAGGCGGGAACCCGATCGTTGATAGGCTTCTCCAGGGTTTCTACCAGGATCTTCGACTTATGCTCACCGATGGCGAGCATCAAGATGCGTCGAGCCAATAAAATACCTCCCAGGCCGACGGTTAAGCCTTGGATGGGAACATTTTCCTCGCCAAAAAAATCGCTCGCTACGCTTCGTCGCGTGATCGGGTCGAGAGTGCAAAGTCGCGTTCGGCTGCGTCGCACGGAGAACGGTTCATTGAATCCGATATGCCCGTTTAGCCCTATTCCCAAGATGACCAGGTCCAACCCTCCTGCGTGCAAGATCGCTTCGTCATAGCGACGGCAATGCAGATCGACATCGCTGGGATGGAGCTGACCGTCCAAGAAGAAGACTTGGTCGACAGGAATATTGACATGGTTGAGGAGCTGTTCTTGTAGCCATCCGCGATGGGACTGGGGGCTGTTTGCTGGCAAGCCATAGTATTCGTCGAGGGAGAACAGTACGACGCCAGAAAGATCGAGGCCCTCTTCGCGATGGAGGCGAATCAGCTCGCGAAAGGTAGTCAGAGGCGTGGATCCTGCGGGCAAGCCGATGACGGTTCTCTGCCCCAAAGCAGCCCGTTCGCGGACCAAGCCAGCGACAAGGTGGGCTGCGTAGTGGGAGAGTTCCTGAATCGTTTCGAAACAAAAAGTTGGTATGTTGGTTCCGGAAACGGGGCGAGCTCGAGGTTGTGTTTTCGAGGTGATATCTACTTGTTTAAGGCTCATGCTGCAAAAATGAAAAACGAAGATTCGGAGGGCGGGAACTCATCATTCTATTCGACGCTGATAAGATTGCGCGATAGATTGCGAGATCGGGGTGATCGATTGGTTTTAGCCGAAAGTTGTACCTCAGGATTGGTGGCAGCGGAACTGGGTAAAATACCTGGCATTTCCAGTTTTTTTTGTGGTTCGATGGTAGTGTATCGCACGCAGACCAAGTTGGATTGGCTAGAAATTCCAGCGAGTTTGCTAGAAGATCCGTCGATGGGACCCGTCAGCCGCGAGGCGACGATCGCGCTAGCGAGCGCCATGCTGCGAAACACCCCCGAAGCCACGGTGGCAGCAGCGGTGACAGGCCATCTTGGACCTGGCGCGCCGAAGGGAACGGATGGGCAAATTTTTTATGCACTGGAGTTTCGCGCGAGCGACCGGCCAAATAAACAGGAGCAGTTCAAACTAACGACGGCAGCGGTATCCGGTGAGGAAGATCTGGCAGGACGGTCGGCACGGCAAGTGGAAGCCACACGAAGAATGTTCGACTTCCTCGCAAGTTCGCTGTAATGGACCAAATTACAAAAAGCATGGACAACGCAGTTGGACAAGACAATTGGACAAGACCAAGGGCCTTGGGTAGGGTATCGGAGAGAACTTGGCCAATGGGAATTGACGAACGCGATTCTTTTCTATAAAAACTAGGAGTCCAATCGCACCCATGGCGCAACTGGATAGCGCATCGGTCTTCGGAACCGAGGGTTCCAGGTTCGAATCCTGGTGGGTGTACTCGTCTCATCTTGCGAACTTCAGGCTACCCGCCAGTTCGCGGATTGAGAGGTTTTCTAATGTGGCGACTGGATCGCTGAAATCCGTAATGTTTTGGGCCTTTTCTATTTTTAAGGGGCGGCCGGCTCAATTCGGTGGATGCTTACCAACGATGCCCCAAAGCGAACGCACCTCAACTAATTGCGGTCGATTCATGCGTAAAAGGTTGACCGTAGCGACACCTATCTCAGTCAACCCGACAATCACTGTACCGTTCACTGACCAATCAAAATGGGCAAGCCAGCTATCACGCTGAG
>JANODW010000784.1:0-3694 GCA_031412875.1 Pirellula sp.
GACCATCCCAAAGGAGACTCTCGATAAGCTGACGACTGAGGAGGCGGGTATCCTCAGGCTCATGCTGCAAGGTCAAACCGCCAAAGAAGTCGGCGCTGTTTTGGACGTCAGCGTTCGAACTTTTCACTATCGAAAGAAATCGATCTTTGCCAAGCTCGGCGTGAAGAACCGATCCGAAGTGATCGAGCTGATTCGTCGCGGGGCCGAAGCGAAGCCCGCATTCTCTAACGAATCGAGCGATTCACCTTCCTCCTCTTCGGATGGCGTGAGTGAGTTTGGTTACTGAGTGAGCGACCGTCCCATTCTGGGGGGGTGGCGCTCGCTGGTACCCTCACCGGACGGCTTGCGCCGTTCCGCTATTGTGTGTGCTTGCATTTTGGACTGTTCGACCTCAAAATCACGGGCTACGATTTCTTAACGTGTTCGGTAGATCGAAGGCCTTATCACACGACGCGGTAAAGACACGGGCGTATCGTCCAGCGGGCGATGGCAATGCTTCGAAACCACGTCGGGTCGCGATTTTTGGCCGTTGAGGTCATGTACCTGCCTTTTGCAGATTGTGTTGGAGAGGCAATGGACGAAGGTTTTGTAAACAAGAGAGTACCGTGACCACGATGGGCGCGAATGACGAGACGTTCGTCCAGGACCAGCGGGATGCGGATCGCATTGTTGCGATGATGCGTTTATTGCCTTCTGGATTTCTGATCCTAAGTCGCAATGGAAACATTTTGCAGACGAATCCTGCCTGCGCGGCCTTGCTGTCTGACAACGGGCAAAATGTTATCGACACATCCTTCTCCGGATATATCACCATTGAAGAGCGAGAAAACTTCGTCCACTTTCTAGATGGACTTTTTGAAGCGGGCTCCAGCCGTCAGTGCCAGTTGACTTTGAAATCAAATACGGGAAAAACGAAGTCTGTGACGTTCGTTGCGGTTCCTACCGCAAATGGGCAGGAATGCTGTGCGGTTTTGGCAGAAGTGGCCGAAAGAAAGAAGCCTTCGGATCCGAACGATGTGTCCCAGAAAATCCAAACCATTGGGCAGATTGCCAGCGGCATTGCCCACGACTTCAATAATCTATTGACCGTTATTCATGGCAACGCAACTTGCTTGCAGCAGAATTTCCTTCCATCCGACCCCAATTACTCTCTCATTCTCGAGATCTGCGATGCGGCCGCGCACGGTTCGTATTTGACGAAACAAATGGTCGCGTTTAGCCATCGTCAGATACTTCGCCCCACTCTTTTTGACTTGAACGAGTTGGTCGCTGAAAACCAACCGTTTTTGGCTCGGTTGGTCGGCCCGGAAATAGCCATCGAAATGCAACTCGGCACCGGAGTGCATCGAGTCTGGGCTGAGCCTGGACAAGTTTGGCAAGTTTTGACCTGCTTGGTGCTCCAAGCACGCGGAGCGGTTCTCCCGGGACAATCGATTCGTATTTGTACGTCCAAAGCGGTATTGCCCTCGGATGCCCAGGAGCACTGTGTTCCAGAGGGCGATTTGCAAACAGATCTGCGCAGATTCACTTTGTTGTCAGTCGCGTACCAAAGCCCCCCAGCTAGCGGTGCGGTGACCACGGCGCTGGACGGCAGCTCGGTAGCGAATGATGTCGTCGCAACAAAGGATTTCGATTTTACGTCGGGAGCGGGCTTAGCAACCGCGATGTCTGTTTTGAACCGGATGGGCGGTAGCTATGTAAAACGTATCGATGAAACGGACGGCACGATGCTGATGGCCTACTTGCCTCAGGTCGAGAAGTTTGTAGCGCAGCCCGTGAAAGCCGACGAGCCCAGAATTCTGCCTGCGAAAACCGAATCCCATCAGAGACCCGCCACCGTGCTGTTGATTGAAGATAACGATGCCCTACGCAGGCTTCTCCAAGAAGTCTTAAGCAAAGCCAACTTCCAAGTTCTCAGTGCACCAAGTAGCGAACAAGCACTTCATTTTGCTTTGAATCGTTCGCAAGAAATAGATTTGCTCGTAAGCGATATCGTATTGCCCGGAATGCCTGGATTCGAATTCGTCGAGCTCATCAGGAAATTCCGACCGCAAATTCGCATCTTAGCCATGTCCGGCTACGTGAGCGCCCCTGAATCTCTGTCCAGCATCCCGTCGACACACTTCGCATATCTTCGGAAGCCATTCTCAACGGCTGTCCTAGTTGCTTGCGCTCGTCGGCTACTCCAGTCATCGCCCGTTTAGATCGGATCTACTTCTTGCCACTCGTTGGATCGGCACCCGATGGATTGCTAGTCGCTTTTTCTACAGCGGCTGGATCGCCTGACGGTGGCATCGTGACTTTTATCTCGGCGCTATAAATGGCGGTTGGATCGCCACGCTCGGAAAGTGTTCTTTCTAGAACAGCGATGCTTCTTTGTACTTTACCATCAAAGAGAGATTGATTGTTTGATCCGATCCGGACCGGCTCATCGAGGTTCATCATTTCATCATTGAGACGCACGGATACATGTTGGGTATCGCTTGACTGCACATCGATGCTTTGCCCCGTTCGTGTCGCGACGATTTCCGCCCGTGGTTTGATATCTGCCGGATCGATTGCCAGCCAATAAAATCGGTTTGAGACGACGTCGTC
The DNA here is from genome assembly GCA_031412875.1 of Pirellula sp. GTDB lineage: Bacteria > Planctomycetota > Planctomycetia > Pirellulales > Pirellulaceae > JBKCUI01. Next base: position 2,596 of record JANODW010000784.1, read on the forward strand.
TTGCTTCCATACAACTCGCGTTGGCAACGTTTTCCGAGTCCACTTGGCCATCCAAGGTAGGGCTTCGGCGTCTTGCCGATCCATCCAATGCCCTTTGCCAGAGTGGATCTTGACCAAGTGCTCGTAGCCTTGCGGGTCCTGCTTTTGCAAGTCGGCAAGTTTCACAGACCACTCGGCGGCAATTTTGTTCCGATTGTAAGCGGCATCCTTCTCTCCCATGTGCAATGCAAAAGGGAGATTGCGCAGTCCAAGCGGAGACGTCTCGTTGGGGTGCCCCGCCATCATGGCTGCGGCTGCGAATCGATCTGCCATCCGCGGAGCAAGCTGATAAACGCCATCTCCGCCTGCCGAGTATCCCATCAAATAAACTCGGTTTGGATCCACACCTTCTAGGACAATGAGATTCTCGATCAGCCTGTCAAAGAATCGATCGATATGCGACTGGTGCCATAGATCCCAAGTATCCGTTGGAGCACGCGGCACCACGTAAATTCCCTCTGCGAGCTGATAGAGCTTTTTTTGATTCTCCCATTGTTGGTCGTTCACCTTGGTCGGCGCACCCCCACCACCGTGCATGGAAATGACCATGCTGCGGCCACTTTCCGGCCGGTCGCCAAACTTTTGGATCACAAACGGCATTTTCAAACCATCGATGGTTAATGCACCCGCATCCATCTCCATCGCACGCGACATTCGGATTTTTTCCGAGTGATCTTTCCAAAGCAGTTGTTTGGCCTCCTCCGCCTCGGCTTTCGTAAGTGGCGTCCGCGAGAACGGCTGTTCCAAAAACGCCGGACGCTGCTCCCTCGGGACGGACAAGTACTTGGCTAGCTCGGCCAATGCGTTTGAGTTCGCTTCGCTGCTCGGGTTACTTGTGCTGCTCGGGTTATTTGTTGGCGCGTTCGAGCTCACAGCATTGTCGCTCGCCGCAGCGATGGTCTCGGTGATCGGGCCCACTCGCTTCTCAACAATGATTTTAGCCTTCTTGACCCGATTGCCGTTTTTGACTTCAAGTTGGTACTCGTGGCCTTGTGGCAAGAAAGTACTTAAGTGATCGTTTGCATCAAAACGTTCGTCCTTGGTCACACCTTCAAAGACA
>JANODW010000785.1:0-1723 GCA_031412875.1 Pirellula sp.
CCTCGGGAAACGCGTAAAGCGTTTGTCCTGAGGTCCGAGTTGTGCTGACTTGTTTCATGGATAATACGCCGACTATTCAATTGGCCTAAGAAAATGGGGAGAACAGATCGTTAGGAAATATCCGGAATCGCAAACTGCGCCATGATCTTCTCGATGTCGATTTCGGCGTAATCCGGATGCGTTTTTTTGAGCGTTATCAAGATGGCCGTGCACAATGCACCAACCGATAGCATGACCGACTTCTGAAGTGGAGTTTTCGATCCCAACAACAGAGATAAGTCGCCATTGAGCACCTGCGTCAGCTCGGCGATTTGCTTGGTTCGGTAACCAAGTTCCGACCCCAATTGTTTGACCATTTCGAGCAATTCGTCGATCGACTTGCGCAGGACGAAGTCAGAGTAAGCCTCGCCGTTGGGTAACTTTGGAACGGGATCTCCAGCGATCCGAGCCTCGAGCAACAAGTTGGTCCGCTCAAGATTCTGCTCTAGCTCCGCCTTGGCACGATTCAGTGTCGCCAGGTTGGCTTCCCGCTCTCTCTTGGTTTCGCCATCTTCAAACGTCAGATTGAGATACGTTTGGAGTTTCGAATAGGTAGCGTCGGAATAGACTCCCACCTTCATGGTTACGGATTTCTTCTGGGTGGGGTGAAGATTCGCTTCAAACGCATCGGCTCGGAGGAAGACCTTTGGTCCAAGGTTTTCCGCAGATGCATCTTGGTCTTTGGTTGCTGGGAATAGCTCAGCCACCTGGTCAAACGCACTGGACCAGGTATCGGCAACGTCGACACCCAATTCTCGTGCACTATCAAGTACATCCGCCATGCTTGGCTTGTCAACAGGTTCCGCATCAAATACGATCACATCCTGCCGAACGACTTGATTGTTGATCCAGCCAGTAATGGTCGTTTTGATCTGCGGGGGCTCGTCCACAAGTTGAGTCCCTTGACGACCCTGTTGATCTTGAACCGCCACCTGCGTGATTCCGGGGAACAGAACCAGTTTCAACGCCGAAAAATACGGGAGCACATATCTACTGTTTATCATGATGGTCCTAGGTGAGAGTTACCGACTTGAGAGATCCGCTATCGTTGGCCCAAAGCTTTACTGCGCCAGTGGACGTGTTTTTGAAAACTCTGGAGTTCCCGTCTGCAATGTCCGCCCCAGTCGGGTCCGTGGAAAGCGACTTGGTGCTGTAAGCGGCCGCGCTGAGCGTTCCGGTAGCTGTGATGTTTCCCGAGTCGCCTGCGATCGTGACACGAGTGACCGTATCGCTTCCCTGGAAATAGCTGTTGCGCCGTGCGTACAGATCGAGCCCCGCGATGATTTCGGCGCTGGCGTACAGGTTGCCAGTAATGTTCAATGTCGCGCCGTAATTGGTCGAAGCGCCCACAAAAGCCTTTGCGGAATGTACGTTGCCCGTTAAAGTGACCGTCCCATCTTTGTCGAGCGTGAACTTGTCGCTTCCAGACCAAATGCGATACTTGGCCGAATCTACATACATCACAAAGCGCTCGCCGTTTGTAGGCGATGCCACGAAGCTTGTAGCGCCGCGATCTACGATCGAAATCTCCGCTGACGAACCCGAAATCCCCACTCGCTGGGGGCTATAGGCTGAGTAGGGTCCTAAGTTCAATCCGAAAACGGACGCATAACCAGAAGAAGTCAATGAAGTGCAACTGAAACCGCCCGCGAAATCAATGACCGCAACGTCGGATTCAGACGAA
>JANODW010000786.1:0-4411 GCA_031412875.1 Pirellula sp.
GATCCATTTTCAATAACCCGATCCTTTATCGACAAGATCAATAGCGGAGGTTTGTTTTGGGTCTACATCGGGCATGGGAATGTCGATCGGCTCGATGACTTTGTCGTAGGCAATGAAGTGATTCCGATTTGCACGAACGAACAAGTCTCCCAATTCGAGATTCAAGACGGCCCTCCGATCGCTCTGCTGCTCGCCTGTTTTACCGGAGCATTCGATGCCCGCGTCGACTGCTTTGCAGAATCCCTGCTCTCTCGAAAAAATGGACCGGTGGCCGTGATCGCCGGCTCCCGAGTCACGATGCCCTATGGCATGAGCCAACTGTCCACCGCGTTGATGGACGGTTGCTTTCGCGATCAGATTCCGACGCTGGGCGGCATCCTCTTGAACGCCAAGCGAAGCGTTTGGAACCAGAGCGATGTGGCTTTGGATGGGGCGCCCCCTCGCTCGACAACTCCCAATCCCGCGTCAGAAAACCCGGTGTCGGATCGCCAGCGTGCAAGCCAACAGATGATGTTTGAACAAATGGCCAAGGCACTGAGTCCGGAGGGACATGACTTGATGGAGGAACGTCGCGAGCATGTACGCTTGATGAATCTATTGGGGGACCCGCTTTTGCGAATCCAACATCCCAAAAGGGTCGCGATTGCATGTGAAGCCGAGACGGTGGCCGGCAATACGATGGCCATTTCGGGAAGCTCACCGCAAGCAGGAAAACTTCGGGTCGAACTGGTTTTGACGCGAGATCGATTGCCCGATGGAATCCATCCCGTCAGCAATTTCCAAGGTACCGATGCGCAGCGCCAGACGATGCAAGAAAACTACTCGCGAGCCAGCGATTTGGTGATCACCCATGTAGAAATGGAGACCGTGCCCGGGGAATTTTCGGTCGAACTAAATGTCCCATTGGACTGTCGAGGACGATGCGTTGTGCGAGCGTTCGTCTATGGACAAGATGGTTGGGCCACTGGCACGAAACGGCTCAACGTGCGACGACAAAACAAATAGCCAACCCGAGCACCGCAGAAATATGCCCGTCTTTCGATTGACCGATTTGAGCTCACCGCGTTTGGATCCGTATCGCCATTTACGAACGACCAATCTGACGCGGGCCAGCGGCAAATTCATCGCGGAGAGCAAGCCTCTGGTTCACCGTCTGGTCACCAGCGGGATGGAGATCGATTCGTTTGTGATCGACGAAAAATACTTAGACGAAGCGACCGAGTGTTTGCCGAAGCAGGTGGATCTGTTCACTATCCCTGGCGATTTGGTATCCGAGTTGATTGGATTTGCGTTCCATCGCGGTTACTTGGCTTGTGGGATCAGGCCCAGTTACCATCGCCTCGAAGCGTTGCCGGCGGTGCCGACCGCAACATGGGTGGGTGCCATGTTGGTCGGCCTCCAGGACCCGGAGAACATGGGCTCTATTTTCCGGACCTGCGCCGCGCTCGGGGTAGCAGATGTGGTGATGGGGCCCGAGTGCGTCGACCCGTTTGCGCGTCGCGTTCTTCGCGTTTCGATGGGAAATGCCTTTAAACTGCGTTTTTACGAAGTCAAAGATTCCATGCATGCTTTGAAGTGGTGTGAAGAAAACGGGGTGGAATCGATCGCCGCGTGCCTGTCCCCCCGGAGCGAAGAGCTGAGCGAATTCCGGCGCAACGGACCTGGACTGGTCCTGTTCGGAAATGAAGCGCACGGGTTGCCGCCGACGATTCAGAATGCGGCCAGCAGGAGTGTTCGCATCGATATGGCGTTGGATACAGACTCCCTCAATGTGAGTGTTGCGGCCGGCATTATTTTGCACAGCCTGTGTCGCGGAGGTGCCGCACGTCAAATCGATTCGCCGTGATTTTTCAAATCGGATGGATCGGCAATCGAAGCTTTACAACGCTCGTGCTATGATGTACGGTCTGCGTTCCATGCTGTATTTACGCCTGTTTTTACCGATTGTAAAAATCAAGTATCTTGCCTCAACAACCTTCTTCCTCCCAATCCTCTTGGCAAGACTCCTTTGCGGTCGCTTTCGCGACCCACGTGGGGATGCGGCGGCGCAACAATCAAGATAGTTTTGCAGTTCATTTGGCAGAAGACGAGATCGCGTGGCAGAGGTCAGGCCATCTATTGATCGTAGCCGATGGGATGGGCGCGCATGCTGCTGGCGAGTTGGCGAGTAGGCTATCGGTCGAGTTGATTCCTCATCACTACGGCAAACTGCTCAAAGGTATTCCTTCCGAAGCGCTCCAGCGGTCGCTGATCGAAACCAATAGCGAGATCTTTCGACGCGGCCAAGCCAACCCGGAATTTCGCAGTATGGGAACCACTACCTGTGCACTGGCGATACTTCCCGAGGGGGCCGTCGTTGCACACGTGGGAGATAGTCGTGTATACCGTCTTCGAGGCAACCAGATCGAACAATTGACGTTTGATCATTCGCTGGTTTGGGAGATGAGAGCCTCCGGCGAGGTAAGCGAAGAAGCCTTGCGAAGCAATGCCATTCCCAAGAACGTCATCACCCGTTCCTTGGGCCCCAACGGGTCCGTTGCGGTCGATTTGGAGGGCCCCTACCCGCTCCGCATTGGAGACAAGTTTTTGATCTGCAGCGATGGGCTGAGCGGCCAGCTCACCGATGAAGAGATGGGGGTGCTGCTGCAAGTCGTCGACATTCAAACCGCTGTGGATGCGATGGTGGATCTAGCCAATCTCCGAGGCGGCCCCGATAATATTACTGTCGTCGTCGGCGAAGTCAGAAACGATGGGTTGATGAAAAGCGGCGCTGCGATGGACTCCAATCCCTCTGCGATCCCTCCGCAGTTCCCCGTGGCGTTTGGGATAGCGACTGCGATAGGACTACTGAGCTGTGTTGTGCTGTTGCTGCTCAATCAATTCCCGGTTGCATGTTTGGCAGCGGGCGCTGCTGCGGTTGCCTTTGCCACGGGCTGGCTCAAGTACCAGGGTCAGCGATTGAATAACGAAGTAAAAGGGCAGTATGGCAAAGGGCCTTATCGAAAAGCCACCTGCAAACCCGATGCTGGCTTCGCGAGCAATCTAGGCCAAGTCATCACGGAGCTTCGCGATTGGGTCCAAGAAAACAATTGGAAGATCGATTCGACCAAGATCGATGAAGAAACCAAAGCGGCGCAATCGGCCGAACAAACCAAAAATTACAGCGAATGCATTAAACGCTATGTGAGTGTCATCGCCATGACCATGGACGAAGTTCGGAAACACCAAGACGGACAAGCGAGCGATTCGGCAATCGACTACTAAGCACAACTCGCAGGTGCAAGCCCCCGTTGCAAGCCCCCGTTGCAAGATCGGCGAACAACCCAGCGAAAAAAGCACCAACAAAAGCACCAACAAACGACGAGGGAAACGGGAATGGGCCCAAAGAAAGTCATCGTTGGTTTGGGGGAGTTGCTTTGGGATCTCTTTCCAGACGGCGCTCGTTTCGGCGGCGCCCCCACCAATTTCGCTTGTAGTGCAGCGGGCCTCGGCAGCGAGCGATGCGATGTTTATCTCGCCAGCGCCGTGGGCATTGACCCGCTGGGAGAGGAGGCCCTTGCAGCCCTGGTCCAACGCAATGTGTCAACCAGTCATGTCGCTCGCAACCATCGCCCTACCGGCCAAGTGCATGTGAGGCTCGATGGCCAAGGGCATGCATCCTATGAATTTGAACCGGATGCCGCGTGGGATCGGCTGGAATGGAACGCTGGCTGGGAGCAACTGGCAAAACGAACCGATGCGGTATGCTTTGGAACCCTTGGGCAGCGTAGCCCAGATTCGCTCGTCGCGATCCGACGATTTGTTGCAGCAACTCCCGCGACGGCGCTGCGCATCCTGGATATCAATGTGCGGATGCCCTTCATCAGCGACGAAGCGATCCTCGGATCGTTGAAGCTGGCCAATGTACTCAAGCTCAATGACCAAGAGCTGCCCGTGCTCGAACCGCTTTTCGGTTTAACGGGCAATCCGGTCGCCATGTTGCGGCAATTGGTCGATCGGTTCGGTTTGCGGGCCGTTGCGTTCACTCGAGGGTCAGAGGGTGCCATTTTGATTCGGGGCGAGGAAGTGAGCGAGGAACAAGCTGTCGCAACCGCGGTTGTCGATACCGTAGGAGCTGGCGATGCATTTACTGCGGCCCTAGCCATCGGATTGCTTCACGGCGGCGACTTGCAAGCGATCAATCGGAAGTGTTGCGAAGTGGCTGCTTATGTTTGTTCGCAGAGCGGGGCGACGCCTGAGATGCCTTCGCGATTTAGGTGAGCAGGATCCCTCGCCGCAGCCATGTTGATGCACCAGGACCCCGCGAAGCACTTTCACGCCGGGTGGAACCCATACCGAATAGCTGACCGGATAAACCAGTTCGCCAGCATTCGTCGAGCCTGGGTAATGAACTCGGTAGTACGGGGGCTCG
>JANODW010000787.1:0-3448 GCA_031412875.1 Pirellula sp.
TGTCTTTGAAAAGAGACGCTTCCAACATGGGGCGATGAACAAAGATCGCTTCGCTGCGATTTTCCCGAAGGACGAAGCGGACTACCGCTCAGAATTCCTGAACGCCTACCAACCTGTGCGATGAATGCGCTCAAACATCAAATCGAATCGCTTCGCCCGGCCATCGAGCGTCCTTCTCCCTGGTCTGCTCCCAAAGCCCTCTATTCGAGCGAACCGTTTGGTTTGTCTCGTCGATCCCCAAGCCCGTCTAGCATCGATGCGGAGGGTGGGCATTGCGACGAAGTGGAAACGACAACGCTATTCCTGATCGGGGCGGAATGCCCCTTTCGCTGTAGCATGTGCGATTTGTGGCAGTACACTTCGCGAGAGAAAACGCCAGTGGGCGCGATCCCGTTTCAATTGAGCCAAGTCTTGCCGCGCTCAAGTTCTAGCAAACGACAATGGCTCAAACTCTACAACGCGAGCAATTTTTTCGACGATCGGTCTGTTCCCAAAGAAGACCTCGCCGCGATTGCAAAATTCTGCGCCCCGTACGAACGCGTTATCGTCGAAAACCATCCGAGGTTCTGCGACGATAGGATGCAGTGGTTTGCTCAAAATATAGAAGGCCAATTGGAAGTCGCCATGGGTTTGGAAACGATCGAGCCCAACGCCATGCAAGCGATGAACAAAGGGATGACCCTGAACGATTTTGACAGGGCCGTTCAATGCTGCCAACGACTCCAAATCGATGTGCGAGTGTTTGTTTTGCTTCATCCACCCGGGATCGAGCGGGAGGTTTCTACCGAGTGGACTTGTCGGACCGTTGCGTATGCGCTCGATCGCGGAGTGCGGCATATCAGTATCATTCCGGTGCGATCAGGTAACGGCTGGATCGACACGCTGGTCGATGCCGGACATTACCAAATCCCAACGCTGTCCATGGTTCGAGACCTCTTGCATGGCATGCAAGAGCATGTCGGGCAGATTGCCAATGCGTCGTGGATCGAATTCGATCTATGGGGCTGGGATCAAATCCCAGGTGGCTGCCCCCGATGCAGAGCGGCGCTCAAGGAGCATCTCATGCGATGCCATCGAACGCAGAGTTTTTTGCCATGGGAAGAAAATGGGATCGACTGTGAATGTACTGTTTGATGCCGTGATCGTTGGGTCGAGTTTCTCTGGTTGCATCCTTGGCCAAATCTTGGCTAAGTCCGGTTGGCGTATCGCGATTGTCGATCGAGCGACGCATCCCCGATTTGCGATCGGCGAATCGTCCACTCCGACGGCGGATTTCCTTTTGGCTTATCTTGCCGACCGTTGGCAGATACCGGCTTTGCGGCCGCTCGCAGCTTGGGGGACATGGCAGGATACGTGTCCTGAAATCGCATGTGGCAAGAAGCGCGGATTCACGTATTATGCCCATCGGCAGGGTCGTGCGTTTCACGATTGCGATCAGCATTCTCAATCGTTGATGGTCGCGGCATCGCAATCCGATTATTGGAGCGACACGCATTGGCTGCGCAGCGATGTCGATTCTTTTTTGGCAAGCCAAAGCACGGCGAGCGGCTGCGAATTGAGGGAGAATACCGACATTGTCTCACTCCATCGCGATGACGAGACGTGGCGGCTGGAAATTGTCGACCGCAACCACGGCAGCGACCGAGTTCGCATGCGCGCGCGTTGGATCATCGACGCCGGTGGGGGTGGGGATTTTTCGGAACGATGGTTGGGTAACCAACGCGACGACGATTGGATGAAAACTCAGACCGCATCCGTCTTCGGCCACTTTCGCGGTGTCGAAAGTTTTGTTCCCCAAATTCATCCCTTTCCATCGGCCGAAATCGATCCGCAGGCCGGCTTCCATCCCGACGATTCCGCCCAACATCACGTCACGGATAACGGCTGGACGTGGATGCTGAGGTTTAACCAAGGAGTGACCAGCGTGGGGATCGTCCAACCGACACAGCATTGGAAACCGATCGGTTCGATCGCAGAAGCTACGGTCGCTTGGACCCAGTGGATCCAGCGGTATCCATCGATTCAAGCGATGCTGGAGCGCTCGACCTCCACCGTGCCAAACGAGCCGATCCAGACTACCGAGCCGATCCAGCCTAAGGGCGCATGGTTGCGATGGAGCAATCGATTGAGCCGATGCCGCTCGCGGGCTGTCGGCGACGGCTGGTTGCAACTGCCCACTGCTTATGGCTTCGTCGATCCTTTGCATAGCACGGGCATCGCGCATGCATTGAGTGGCGTTGCGAGGGTTGCAGAACAATTGATTGCAGACGGTTCGGTGGATGCGAGCACATCCGCCCGGTGGGTTAGTTACGATCGGCAGTTACGACAAGAGATCGAGTGGATCGATTTGGTGGTGGGAGGATGCTATCGATCGCTTCCGTCGTTTGCGACGTTCTGTGCGTTTGCTTCCTGGTACTTTGTGGCAGCGATTCAATTTGAGCGAGTCATGTCGCGCGATCCGAGCCGATGGCCTGACGGTTACCTTTCGTGTGAAAACGATTCACTTCGTCGCAACGCGGAGGTCTCGTATGCGTTGCTTGGTCGCCAAAGCGAATCGGCAAGCATCGAATCGATTCGCAGGGGGATTGCGCCGTGGAACGATGTTGGGTTATTGGAGCCGATGCGCGGGCAAAGGATCCCGCACACCGCACCGCCCAAATACGCAGAAGCATTGTTGTGATGCCGCTGGCGTGGTTCGCACACTCAGAATTTCATGACGGGAACGAGCGCTTGTTGGATGGGTTCTTCGACGCAGCCGCCGGGTGCATTGATTCCCAATAAACGCGCTAGGGTGGGGGCCAGTTGGGCCGGGCTCACGCGTTGATCATAGCGGCCCGGAGCGATCCCATTGCCCAAGAGCAAAAGCGGTACATTGGTGTCATAGTGCCATGGGCTACCATGCGTGGTGCCTTTGGGTTTTGCGTTGGCGGAAGTGCTTCCGGGGATCGCATACGGTGTGTAAACGAAGAGAATATCGCCGCTTCGACCGGGGTGGAAACTGAGTCGGATCTGACGCATCAAGCGAGAATCTCCGCCGGCAAGCAGTTCTTCGCGGGTAATGGCGGTAGCAACATACGGCTGAGCAATCAACCAATCGCGAACGATCTTTTGCGCTTCCACCAATCGTCCTCCTCGCAGCTCGGAGTGCTCGTGGTTCAAATAGACTTGATTGGAGTCCAGGTCGAGAATGGCTTTCTCGGTTGGTTCCCCTTCATTGGCGGGAGATAGTTTTAGTTCTTTGTGAAGCAGCGCTTCGAGTCGGTCCCGCACGACCTTTAGATCGCCTAATGGATTGCGTATTGGGGGGAGGACTCGCGTATCGGCGGGCTCTCGTTTTGCGATCATTTCGGGGATCGGTGCGACGCCATGGTCCGAGGTGATGGCGAGTGTCCATTTCCCTGCACCGATCTGTTGATCGAGGTACTGGGCAAAGGCAGCCAACTGCCGG
>JANODW010000788.1:0-6006 GCA_031412875.1 Pirellula sp.
CGCCCCGTTCCCTGAAGGCACGAACACGGCTGTGGCTACGATGATCAAAGCGGCGAAAGTTGTGGCCCGCGAAGTTGAGCGAACTTGGTGAATCTTTGTATTGGAATGCATTCGGGCCAGGTGTTCGTTTCTGATGGATTATTGAGTTAGATAGTCAAGGCATCATGACGAAGCTGTAGGAAACGTGTTTTAGACTATCGCTTGTGAATGGATTTACTGCGACTGCAAAACGTAAAATTTTCGGCAACAATTCGCTCGCTCACTCCACAAACGTGGATGCATTCGTGATCGTTGTTGCGGTTGTTCAGCAAACTGCTCGCAGATCCAATTGGGGGATGCAAAAACCTATAGTCGCGAACCTGTTGGTCAAGCCATCGTTCGATTTTTTGCACACAACAAAGCGCGATTTCGCACCGTTGCCCAAATGCAAAAAGCTGCAAGTCAAATGCTTCATCTCTCTGCATGTAACCGTTCACGGGTCGGGGAATTTTATGGCTTTTGACGATTGGTATCACGGGTCACCGCTCAATTCAAAGGCAATCCCGCACCAAATCTCCTCGATCCGTGAACGGTTCATTTCTCTCGCATGCAATCAACTTCTTAACGATAGATAGCAAATACACAATTCCATTTGCCCCTGCCAAGTTGCAAAGTGTTCCTTGTTAGATCGAAACCCTTGTGAAACCCGCATGCGATCAGGAACTATTCCTGGCAAGGATTCGAGCGGTGGCGGCTGTGCATTCGACGCAATCGTTATAGCCCTCTTAAATAACCCGTCACTCATTGTTTGGAGCCCATGCGGCCCCTTTTCCATTGAAATCTATCGATTTGCTGTTTGTTAATAACCTATGGTTAAGATTAGGTGTGGCTCAATTTCGAGACCTCGCCCGACACGTTTACTGTGGCTTGCAACATCAAAATCGAGGCGATGCGCGATGAGCAATTACAAAATGTTGGCTGGATTCTTTTTCCTATTAGCGTTGGTACCAGGCGTGGGTCTGGGAGACGATCATCGCATCGTTCGTGTGGAGGAGGATTGGGAACTCGACGTCACGACTCCCGATCCTTTGCTCTACTCTCCTCAGATCAGCACTTGGATGAGCCCCAACGATTCGCTCGATGACGATTATTTTTGCGCCAACTTCAATCACGCACAAAAGGCAGACTATCCCGGTGGCGGGATTCAGACGAATGCCTTCAAGTCTAATGCATTGATGGATGAGCGACTCAATCTTACGGGAGTCAAACTGGCCAGCAATGGCGAGAAGATTAAATGGACACAAGTCATGGCGGTTATCAATCAAGAATTGGTTTTCGCAATCAAGAGTGGCACATCCGAGAGCTGGGGTGATTTTGGAGGCCCGGATTCCTTGGTCCGGTTCTCGACCAATCGCAACCATCTCAATCACTATAGCCCTAACAAGTCGGCCGAGTGGTCGGGGGTGGGTTTTGCTTCCAACCGAGTCGCCTCCCTTCGTCTCACTAAAGTCCGCTACTTCACCAATCAAGGCCAAGTTTTTGAATCGAATGTCAACCTCCAGGTTCAATAAATGCTCCGTTATTACCTACACGCCGTTCGCTCTCTGTATCCCTTTGCATAAGAATTCCATCCCTACCGATTAGGCGATCACCATGAGAACTCCGAGTTTAAGAAGACGCAAAAGAACGTCGTTTTTTGCAGATGCCAAACGCAGGAAAGGGGCTGCTATCATCTTAGCCGCTTTCCTAATGAGTGTGCTGGTCAGCATCCTCGCGCTGTCGATCGACATCGGCTATATCGCCGCTTCGAAAGCAGAAGCGAGTCGGACCGCCGATGCCGCTGCGCTGGCGGGCGCATGGCAAATCCTGGATAGCGCCCAGCAGAATAGAGATAGTTGTGACTTGCAGGACGACGTAAACTCCTCGGCCCTGAATATGGCCAGCCTCAACGCGGTGTGCAACGCAGCCCCAACTCTGTCGGTCTCCGGACAAAACACAGACGTCACGCTCGGTTATCTCGCCTCGCTCAATTCCAGCGCCGCCATCGTTTCTAACTCCGACAATCCCTACCGCGCCGTTCGCGTCCGGGTGCGCAAGAACCAATCCAGCAATGGCCAAGTGCCATTGTTCTTCGCCCGGTTCTTCGGTCAGACCGGTCGCGATCTATCCGTCGAGTCCACGGCGGCCACGGCGCTGCAAATCAAGGGATTCAATTCACCCGCGACCGGAGCAGGAGGTTTGAACCTATTGCCTTTCGCTATCGATCAGCAAACGTGGAACGCCATGATGGAGGGTGGCGGCTCCGACAACTACCGGTTCAACGCTTCAGGGTCGTCAGTAACCGGTGGCAGCGATGGAGTCAATGAAGTGAACTTGTACCCGCAAGGGACAGGCAGTCCAGGGAATCGCGGTACGGTGGATATTGGAAAAGCAAACAACAGCACCGCCGACCTATCGCGACAAATCGTCTATGGTATCTCGCAACAAGATTTTACCGACCTCGGGAAAGTCCTGGTTCTCGACGGCAACGGGACCATGACTCTCAACGGCGACACAGGCATCAGTGCAGGGGTAAAGGACGAACTGGCATCGATCATTGGGCAAACGCGAATCATTCCCGTTTTCTCCTCCGTAACCGGGAACGGGAACAACGCAACCTACACCATCGTGCGTTGGGTTGGCGTTCGCATCATGGCGGTCAAACTCACCGGATCCATGAACTCGAAATACCTAATCGTCCAGCCTGCCCCTGTGATCGCTCGCAATGCAGTCGCCGGCGATATGAGTCGAGTCTGGAGTGATTCTATCTATTCGCCTGTCGTCCTTGTGAAGTAGTTTTAATACCCTTATAAGCGGCTCCCTATCATGAAATCGTACCTCCTTCGAACACGCCCTCATTCCAATAAAAACGCATCCTTCCGGAAGCCGCGCGGACGTTTGGAGACAAGCCATCGTACCGGAGCAGCCTTGGTAGAATTTGCGATTGTCGCTCCCCTGATGATCCTGTTCACAATGGGACTCATCGACCTGGGACGAATGACAATGGTCAAACAACTGCTCGTCAATGCGTCCCGCGAAGGCGCCAGGCAAGCTTCCCTGCCGTCCGCCACCGCAGAAGGTGTTCAAGCGGACACGATGCAAAAGCTCACTAATTCAGGGGTGACCGGCAGCGTTTCGATTTCTCCCAGTTCGTTGTCGAGCGCTTCGGCAGGCTCCACCGTGACCGTCACCGTTTCGGCCGACGCAAACAGCGTCAGTTGGATGGGATCGTCCATGTTTATGTTCGGCAAAAACCTCACCGCTTCCACCACCATGCGCCGCGAGAGTTTGTAAGCACCCACCCCCAATGGAAACCGCTCGAGGAACGTGGTTTTCCTGCTCGCCACTCCCCATTTCTAACGACAAAACCCTCTTGACACCAAAACCGTTTGCTTCAACAATATAGTTGATACTGATTCTCAATAGCAATTGAGACAGCCCGACGACGCAGCAAGCGATTGGAATCTTTCTGGTGAAACAGAGCGATCCCTCAGCCAGCCACGCTCGGTCTACCCTCCAGCTCCCGGTGAGCTGGCTGGAATTCCGCAACCTGGTTTTTGAGGAGATTCTTCGTGCCGATGCACTTTTTCTTTCAGCGTTCCGCTTCGCGTTTTTCTGTTAACAAGGGCCGAGTTGGCTTCACACTGGTCGAGCTTTTGGTCGTCATCGCCATCATTGGCATCTTGATTGGGTTGTTGCTACCAGCCGTCCAAGCGGCCCGGGAGGCGGCGCGGAGGATGCAGTGCTCCAACAATCTGAAACAGATTGGACTGGCGATGCACATGCACATCGACACGAAAAAAAGGTTGCCTGCCAATGGCAACTATGTCTGGAATGGCTCGTCGGTGACCGCCACGAACGCTTGGTCGGGGATCGCGCGGGCTCTGCCTTACATCGAGCAAGAGAATCTCTTTCGGGGGATCGACTTTGCGGTGAACTACAACGTACAGCCCAATATCTCTTCAAAGAGAGTCGCAACGTACATGTGTCCCAGTGAAGTCAATGACAAAGGCTTTGGAACCGATGCAACCTACGGGCATAAATACTGGCCGATCTGCTACGCTTTGAATCAAGGTACTTGGTCCATTATGACGGCCAAGGCGAATGGGATGCGAACGGGAGACGGAGCGTTTGGACCGAATTGTAGCCACCGGACGGCGGACTTTACCGATGGATTGAGCAACTCGCTCGCGCTTGCAGAGGTTAAGGCGTTTACGCACCGAGTTGCTGGTGCGAGCAACACGTCGACTTTTTCGCCCGCGCTCCCTATCCCCGTTTCTTTGGCTTCTCTATCGCTCGGTACGTTCAATCCATCCTTGTTCACGCACGTGGAATGGGTGGACGGAAAGGTCCATGAAACGGGCTTCACCACGGTCTTTACTCCCAACACAGTAACCAGCTTCAGCAGTGGTGGACTGACGTATGACGTCGACGTGGTGCTGGCAACCGAATCCACCGTGGGCGACACGTATGCAGCCGTTACATCTCGGAGCTATCATACCGGAGGGGTCAACGCACTGCTGATGGACGGCTCGATCCATTTCATAGCCAACGGCATCCAATCGGAGATTTGGCGAGCGTTCGGGACCCGCTCAGGAGGCGAAGTCGCTTTTCTTTCCGAATGAGAGAATTCGAACTGCACGTTTCCATTCCAATTTGCCTATGCAATTGCATGGCACGCGAATTGCTTTCCGAACTTCGCTATAGGTAACAGTGGACCGGCTCGTTGGAAACGAGACACACCGTTGCCCACGACAGCGTGGACCTGCGGAGAGATGATCGATGAAGCCTTGGACTATTTGGACGATTGTGCGCGACTCGGCTATCGAATGGGTCAACGATAGCGCGCCGCGCCTGGCTGCTTCCCTTGCATTTTATACGATCCTCTCCATAACTCCTGTGCTTATGATCGTGCTGGCATTCGTCGGTGCGGTATATGGCCAAGATGCCGCGTCCGGCAAATTGATTTCGCAACTCGGCGGAATCTTCGGCGAAGCGGGTGCAGAAGTCATTCGGACCGCTATTGAGAAATCAGACCACCCATCTACGGGCCTCTTCGCGACGTTGACCGGCATCGCGACCATCCTTCTCGGCGCCTCGGGAATTTTTGGAGAATTGCAGGCGTCTCTCAACACGGTGTGGAACGTCAAAGCCAAGCCGGGGCGTGGGTTAGTTGGTATTGTTCGCGATCGCTTTCTTTCGTTTGGGATGGTTTTGGTCGTCGGATTTGTACTGTTGGTGACCCTGGTTCTTTCGACCACCCTTGCCGCCTTCGGAGCCTATCTCGAGGGCCTCGTACCTGGACTCCCAGCCTTCATTCATGTCGCCAATTTTGTATTGAGCTTCCTTTTGGTCACGACCCTTTTTGCAATGATTTTCAAGTTCCTCCCCGACGTAAGGATTGGCTGGCGGGACGTCGTATTCGGTGCACTCGTCACGTCCCTGCTTTTTACGATCGGCAAGCATTTGATTGCGCTGTATTTAGGGAAAGCGGGGGTAGCAACTCCCTACGGAGCCGCCGGCTCGTTGGTGGCTTTTGTTGTGTGGATCTACTACTCGGGACTCATCTTGTTCTACGGAGCCGAACTAACGCAGGTCGCAATGAAACGATACGGTCGAACCATCGAACCGACTCGCAATGCAGAGTTCATCGGCAATACCAAAGCGACCGGAGTCGACGACAGATCCATCGCACCTCCCAATCACTTTTAGTCCATCTCCGAACGTTCGAATTACCAAAGGAATGATCATGTTTTCGACGCCTGCGTCCACGTTGGGTTCTTTTTTTCGCGGCCTATTGTCGCTCGCAATCATCGGATTAGGCATTTGGCTTGTCTATCATTGGTACGAACTCCTCCCCACGACCGCGGTCATTTCCGAGCCGATAAAAACCGAGGTGCTGGATCTCCAGGAAAGGAGTGTGTGGGTAAAAGAGCTGACCCCTTGGGAACGGGTGGCCAATTGGCGACCAGGACCTGATCGCGCAGG
>JANODW010000789.1:0-5673 GCA_031412875.1 Pirellula sp.
GCGGATGGCCAGGGTGGCTCGGCCAACGTAAAGAACGGTTCGTTTGCCATCAATTACACTCCATCGCCAACGACTACGACGGGCGTTAACGCCAGCGGCCCTGGTAGCGCCGACGCCACATCCAACATTACTTCATTGCGAGACAAGGGCGAAGTTGGAGCACCTGGTGTTGGCGTAATGAAACCGCACAAGGACGCCGACAACGTAGCCACCGATCCATCCAATAACGCACAACGCACGCTGAGCCCAGCCCTTCGTAGTGGATTCAAAGGCCTGTCGGTTACCGCTACCAACAAAGATGACATCGAGGTCTATACGCTTGCCTTGGCATTCGGTTCTGTGGGAGTCGCGATCTCGTCCGGCATCAGCGTCGTGGAAAATGAAACGCTTGCCTACATTAGCGAGGGGGCCATCGTCAACTCCAATCAAGCGACCGCTAGCGATAGCCAATCGGTCAACGTCGCGGCCGGGAGCGACTACTCGCAAATTGTCGTCGACGGTGCACTTGCCGCAGGCGGAGCTGGAGTTAGTCCCGCAGTGGGTGTGGCTTTGGTAGATCTCAAGACCAATGCCTATGTCGGTGGGTCCATCAAAGCCAAGAATGACGTTTTTATCGAAGCCAACGGTAGGGAGGACGTATTGTTGGTAGGCTTGGGACTGGCGGCTGGCAGCTCGGTCGGGATCGGCGGCACGGTCAATGTGATGGACTTCAAGACCACAACCACTGCATCAATCAAACCTAACTCGGTCGTGTTCGCCGGAAGCGACGTGTCCGTTCGCGCTAACGATGAATCAGATGTTGACGTCATCTCTGGCGCTCTTGGCATTGGGGGTGGGGCAGGTATCGGTGCTGGGGTTGGGGTATTGATGATGACTAAAATCACATCGGCGACCATCGAGTCCAACGCCCAGGTCGATGCGCTCGGTAAAAACGTTGGCGTGCCAGGCACTATCAATGGCACCAAGCTCGGTGATGCTACTGGATTCGGGGTCTCTGAAGTCAAAGGGGTCATCGTTCAAGCCAATTCGCATGACAATTACATGCATCTTTGTGTTGTCGCGGGTGCAGGATTCGTTGGAGTCGCAGGTGGTATCGGGATATCGCTCATCGACTCAGATACCTACGCCACCATCCAATCCGGTGCTCAAATCAACCAAACCAATAGCAATGCTGGTGCCTTCACTGGCCAAAGTGTCTATGTAAACTCGGCTAACAAAGTCGATGGTCTATCGTTCGCTGGCTCACTCGCAGGTGGCTTTGTTGGAATTGCCGGTGCTGTGGATTTCGGGACAATCAAGAACGATTCCTTTGCGATCATAGAATCGGGCGCCAAGTTACGAGCCAAGGAAGATGTCGAGGTCAACGCGATGGGAATCAAGAACGTCGATGGCTTTGCGTTTAGCGGTGCCGGTGGAGTGGTCGGCCTAGCAGCCTCTGTCTCTGTCTGGTCGATTGGTACCACGATCCAAAAGAGCTACTCCAATGAGAATGGCACTTCTGCGGATTCCTCCAAAGGCTCAGGCAATCAGACTGCCGACGACGATGCAGCAGGTCAAGCTGCAACGGGCCCCTCGACTGCGTCGCAGCGCATCGGAGCCTTTGGACCTGACGACAATCCCAACGCAAACAGCAATTCGTCAAAGAATCGAGTCAGCTCGGTCACAACGTCAACTGCCAATCGCGTCAACAGCAAGGCGCCCTCGAAGGCCAGTATACTTTCACGCCTCAGCGCTCTTGCTTCCACGGAACCGGGTACAACTGCCAAGATCGCGGCCGGTGCAACGATCCAAGCTGGCGACGATATCAATGTAACGGCCAATGAAGACACCGACTTCCAATCGATCGTCGGAGCGGTTGCCGGTGGACTTGCGGGAGTTGGTGCTGCCGTGTCGGTCAACACGATCGCTTCCAACGCGACGGCGCGTGCTGGCGGAACTCTTATCGCAGGTGGCGACATCAACATCAACTCAAACCTCGATGAGGACACGAATGTTTTCGGTATCGCCGGAGCCGGTGGCTTTGTCGGACTCGGTGCAGCGGTCGTGTCCACGAGCGACTCATCTGCCGTTCAAGCCTATTTGGACAACGGAACCACGGTCACAACCGCAGACAACATCACCATCAAAGCTGCCGATGATCGACTGCACAAAGGCGAAACCGGCCAAATCTCCGTCGGTGCAGTCGCCGGTGGAGCTTCGTTTGTGGTCGTCAATCTCGAAAATCCAGACGCCAATGAAACCGCAGCGTTTATCGGAAACAACGTAACAATTGGCACAGCGAACAACCCGGTTGCCAACATCACTATCGAAGCCAAACCTAAATACAACATAGACACGAACGCCTTCGGACTCGCAGGCGGTATCGGTGCGGCCTCCGTAAATTTTTCCAAAGGAAACCTGCGCCCGGATACACACGCGACGATTGGTGACGCGACCGTCTACGCGAGCGGCAACGTTTCGCTCGTCGCACGCCCCGCCATCACGGCCACCATCACCGGAACAGGCGTTGTCGCTGGTGGATTTGGTGTTGGCACCATGATGGCGAACCTCGAAGTTGGTCATGGCGATGACATCGACGAAGTGCAAGCCGGTCTCAAGAACGGTGCGGTCGTCAAAGCCAAAAAACTCTTCGTCGAAGCCAACAGCGATGATTACTTAGATGTGCAAGCGGTTGCCGGAGCAGGTGCTGCGATCGCAATCAACGGGGCAATTGCCACCTTGAAAAGCGATCAATCCACGCTTGCTATGGTTGGGACTGGGGCATCGTTGTTAAACACAAGGGTCGATGTCGACACGTTCACTTTGGCTGCCAAACATGATCAAGACATCGACACACAGGCCGACGCGGTTACGGTAGCTCTGGCTGCTGGTACAGGTGCTGGCCTCAGCAACAAAATCACTGGCCGATCGAAAGTATTGGTGGGAGATGCCAACATTGATGCCCACTATATCTCGATCAATGCGACCAACAATCTTGACAAGGATCGATACGGCAACGGAAACGGTGCCAACCTCGCCACGGTTTCGATCTCCGGCGGATCGCTCTCCGTACTCGGAAGCAAAACTGAAATTGGGACTGTAGCCAATCCACTCACCTCGAGCATTGTCGTTACGCCCGGCTCCAGAATTCGTGCCGAGGGAACTTCGGATAAACCTGGCTTGCTGCATATCGATGCCAAGACAGACTTTGAGGCGGTGGATCGTACCAATGCAGAAGAATACTCGATAGGTCTTGGTGTCAGTGTTGCAAAAGGCGAAGTAGTCGCCAACACCAAAGCATCCATCCACGTGGATGGTGCAACCATCGAGAACAAGTACGGCGAAGTCTACATGACGACGCGAGCCAACGGCACGAACACCGCACTGACCGATGTCAATGCTGCCTCGGGAGTCAGCAGCCAAATCGGTTCCAACGCCAAAGCAAAAACGACCGCCACGCAACAGATCGACCTGAACGACGCGAAAATCGTTGGCAAAGACGTTCGCATCTTTGCTGGCCAAGATCGCAACCGAGCGACCAACGTCCTGTTGACCACCTCCAACGCTCAAGGCTTCGTTGCATCCATGTTCCCTAGCTTGGCAGCACCGACCTCACAATCAGAGATTGTCGAGAAGAACATCATCAATGTATTAGGCACAACCAAGATGGATGCTTTCAGCGATATCGACCTTGTCAGCGTCGAAGGAATCGGGGGCAACGACCGCGCGTTCGCAGACGGCAACGTTTTCTCACTCTCCGCCATTCCAATCAATCTCGATGCGGTTAAAACCGAACTTGCTGACAGCGACAACGACGTCAACATTACCAATACCACCAAACTCAATGCTGGTGTGGCGAGCACTTCCGTTGTTCAAATCGTGCCAACGGTATTTAACGGATCGCCTCATCTCATCGGTGGCCAGCAAGTGACCATTGGGAGCCTGCTGAGTCCTGCCGCCAAAGCCGCGCTCAACATCCCAGCCAATATGGATTACCACTACGCTGCCATGGATCTCGAGGGAGTCAATATCGACTTCTACACAGGATTCGTCGTCAAGGCCATCGCGAACAGTGCTCCGGGCGCCAGTGCCGGCCGCTACTACCAGTTCAAACCGACAACCACCGACGGTCCACAGTCCATCGTCCTCCACCTTGAGAACTATGCAGACTCCAATCGGTGGCGAGACCTCGGGGCCCTAACTCCTTCTCAAATCAATGAGATCCATGCCCAGGGACTGCTGATCTACGATAGCAATACACTCCAAAGCTACGCTAATCAGTTGGCCGGCAAATTCGCCATCGTCAAACAAATTGAGATGGAAAGCGCTAAACTGGTCTATCGCAACATCGGCAATCTACTGTTTGAACAACGTCAGCAGTTGCTGTCATGGATGTCTGAACATGCAGGTGAACCGGAGGCGATTGCACGCTACCAAGTCCAACTCGAGGAACTTGAAGAACTGATGACCGAATTGGGGCTCGCCGAAGTTCTCACGTCGAGCGCTCCGCCAGGCCAACAAACGCTCGTCTTCAATAAAGAACTCGACACCCTCTTTGTGGAAGTCCCCAGCATTGTCTCATCACCTGGCTCGATTTTCATCGAAGCCACGCCCGCCAATGGACAACTGCCAGCAGATTTATACGCGAAGTACCTAGAAATGATCGCACCGAAAGTGCTCAATGCACGGGCTGGTGCAACGGTCGACCTCTACAACAAGTCGCCTTTCGCAATGGTCACCAACGGAATCTTAATCGAAGACAATCTACGCGTCACCGTCGATGACAAAGGGAATTACGTCGTTCTTGATCCAGGCAATATCTATGTCAACACGCAACCGCTGACATCAAATTCAGACAACTCCGATAGCCTTATCACGGTTACACAGGATGCCCTCGGAACCATAGCCCAGTTTGGACTCGCAAGCCTCCCGATTCAATTGCCGGACATCGATCAAGATCTCTACATCAACGGAAATATCACCAACGAGGCCGGAGAGGTCACCATCAAGAACGTCGAGGGGAGTATCTACGTCAATGGCGAGATTCGAGGCGCTGAAGTCAATATCTTCGCAGCCGGCGATTTCAACCTAAACACCGAAGGCTGGTTGCATACCAACCAAGATCCGCAACTATACATCGACTACCACGCTTATCGGGCGCAGCTTTTTGATGCTGCCCAAAGTCTCCGTCAGGTGACAGGAAATGACGAATGGACAAATCTTCTGACTCCCTCTTTGCCATTCACAGATCCCGACGATGTGACGGACGGAGACAAGACACTTGCGGAAGCTATCGCACAGGATGCCAGCAAGATACTCGCGCAAGGCGATATCACCATCACCGCTCGATTCCTGAATATCAATGGGCTCATCCAAAGCGGTTCGGACCAGATCGAGTTTCATGTCGATGCTAACTTTGATCCCCCAACGACCACAACGAACTTCACGGACACAAAGGGCAAAAACCCACTGGCCGGAGTCGGTTTTGGTTCGGCCGGCGTACCAATTGATGGTTACTGGGATGCAATTCGACAAGCATTTGTCCTCGAGGAAATCAAACCCGAAGGTGGCAAGATCCGCATCGCTGGACAGGTCCTCAGCACGGGCAACGGTCGACTGCAAGTCGCCAGCGGATTTCCGAGCGTCAACATCGACAACAATAGTCCGTACCTAGTCATTTCCGAAGGGATCAAT
>JANODW010000790.1:0-6668 GCA_031412875.1 Pirellula sp.
CGGTTACCCCCAACGCGGTCGTCAATACGGCGAGCAACATTGGGAAAACAAACTGGTGTCGAAGGGATGTCGCTGCCATTCCGAAATCAATGCACCCGCATTTCCTGCGGCACGATCGCCCATATCGCCGGCTTGCTATTCTCGTTCTGCCAAGCCGATCGCAACAGCGCTCGGGTAGTATCCAATCGGAAGCCGCGATGCGCAAAAACTCCCAAAAGCTTTTCTTCCAACGACTTGAGCAATCCTGCTTGCTGAATCGCAATATCGCTGCCGCTCGAATCGTCCAACGCCCGGAATAGATCGAACCCAGACGAAGGCTCAGGCCGATGGATTACCTTAAATTTCTCCGCTTGAGCCTTCTTGGCAATCATGGCAATGCAATCGTCCACCCCTCCAATTTCATCGACCAAACCATGCTGCTTGGCTTGCTCGCCCGACCAAACACGTCCGCCCGCGAGCGTCTTGAGCTTTTCGATCGGAATGTTTCGGGACTTGCAAGCAAGTTTCAGGAATCGATCGTAGACCTCGTCGATAAAACGTTGCATGTTCTGAACCTCGGCATCCGACCAAGCACGGTCGATTGCATTCGATGCCGCCGAATCATCGAGAGTCACCGATTCGACATGCACTCCAACGCGTCGCAGCAACGAGCCTAAACTCAGCTTGAGCGAGAACACGCCGATGGAACCGGTGATGGTTCCTCGCTCGGCATAAATGGGTTGGCCAATACAACTGACCCAGTACCCACCCGACGCAGCCATTTCCCCCATCGATATGGCAACGGGCTTCTTGCGAGCGAGCTCGTCCAACGCTTGACGAATGGCTTCGCTAGCCGTCGCGCTTCCCCCCGGTGAATTGACCCGAACCACCACCCCCTTGACTCGATCGTCTGCAATCAACTCTTCAATCGACTTGACCGTTGGGCCCGCAACGATCGAACCAGGCGAAGATTCTTTTCCGTCAACGATCGATCCGCTCAAGTGCAGGACCGCGATCGAGTCTTCTTTGACCTTTGCATTCTCCTTGGGACCAGCCATTGCCTTGCTCATGATCTCAAAGATCGACATTTCTCGTTTGGGTTTGGATTTGGGTTTGGTCCACTCAATTTCCTTGCCAATGGAAGCTTGAATCGTTTCCTTCATCGAACCATACGGCGCTAATTTGGTAACCAATCCTGCTGCCAAGGCATCAGCGGGCAAGAGCATTCGCTTTTTCTGGAGCTCGCGGACCGCCGCAGTGGTTAGGCCTCGCCCCTTGGCTATCCGCGAAACCTGCGCGGCATTGATCGATTCGAGCATGGCCAAGTAGTGGCTCTTGAGATGCTCGCTCATGGCAGGATTCGTGTAAGGCTCGACGGCCCCTTTGAAATCTCCCGCGCGAACAACCGACGCTTTGATTCCAATGAGATCCATCGCGTCACGATAGAACATGGTCTCCAATGCCGACGAAGGCATGTCTACCCCACCAAAGTCAGCCATGAGAATGTCGTCACAACAAGCAGCCACCGCCAACGAAACATTTCCAGCATCCTCAAGCCAAGCGATCGTCTTCTTTCCCTTGGCCTTCAGAGCCGCAATGCGGCGAGTCAGTTCATCAAGCTGCGCAGAATTAAAACCGATGGACGCGTCGGAAAGGTCAAAGAGGACATACGATAAATTCTCTTCTTCTCCCATTTCCTGAATGGCTTCGCACAGTCGATAAAACGATTTGCTCTTGGCCGGGCCTTGACCAAGCAACAGACTGGTAGGATCCAGTGAGGCAGGTTGCATAAGGTCATCGTAGGAACCGCTCAGAGTAATATGTCGCAGTTGCTTCTTGGCTGGCCCTTTGTCTTTGACCGCTTTGAGTCTCTCGCTTCGCTTTTCGGCCGCTTTGTCCCCCTCTGCCCTGCTCTGCGTTTCGGCCGGAACTTGCGATGCGTTCGCGGGATCGTCTGCCTTTGCCTCAGGCTCCGCCTTGCTTGCCGTCGGAACCTCGTCCCGCTGCCCAAATGCGGTACCGACCGGGCACGCCACAATGACGACGCACGCCGCAATGGCAATGCACGCCGAGTGGACAATGCACGCCGAGTGGACAATGCATGGCTTGTCGCGGCTGCTTTGACGGAAAATAACCGAAAGGAACTTTCGAAGATACAAGCACATCTTGGGGACTCCCGATGCTCAATTACTGAGTGGAACGTACTGCGGGGGATAGGTAAGGATCGTCTTCAGTATAGCTTGCCAATCAAGACGTTCGAGGTTTGAATCGCTGAAGCATTTTTTCTGCTTTCCGAGTAAGATAGCAAGCGAGGACATGCCGAGAATTACAGAATAGTGGAGACGCGAGTGATAGTAACGATTGACGGGCCTGCCGGTGCGGGAAAAAGCTCGGTTGCCAAGCAACTGGCTCGGGAAATTGGTTTTGATTTCCTCGACACGGGTGCGATGTACCGGTGCGTGACACTCGCATGTATCCGAAAAAACATCGATCTGACGGATATCCAGGCCGTTGCTCAAATCGCTAGATCCATTCGTATCGAGCTAATACAGTCCAACGTTTTTTTGAATGGAGAAGATGTTTCTCAAGAGATCCGTCGCCCCTCCATCACCCAGTCGATTCGAGCCATTGCCGACAACACCGCCGTCCGCGAGGAATTGGTCGCGTTGCAGCGACGATGGACGGAGGGACGCGATGTAGTTACCGAAGGACGCGATCAAGGAACCGTTGCATTCCCAAACGCTGAATGCAAGATCTTTCTGACCGCCACGCCTGAAGAACGCGCACGCCGCCGCGTGGGCCAATTGATCGATCTTGGCATCGATGCAGACTACTCGGAAATCTTGGCGTTTCAAAATCAACGCGATTCCTACGACACCCAACGCGAAGCCGGCGGACTCAAAGCCGCTTCCGACGCGATCGCCCTATGGACTGATGGCATGACCGAAGACCAAGTATTGCAGTGCTTGATCGAAATTGTACAAAGCAAACAAGTCGCCCTTTCCAGCCAGAACGACGTCGGAAATCCATGAACACGTCGATTGCCAGCAAGCCGTTTTTTGACCTGCAGTACCTCGCTCGACAAGTTTTCTATCGCGGCGTGCGATTGATCGCCCGCGTGGTGGGCGTGGCCGTTTTCTGCCTTCGCACCGAAGGACAACAGCATTTGAATTTCGAGGGGGGCGGCATGCTGCTTTCGACCCATCAATCGATGCTCGATCCCGTTCTCGTCGGATTGGTTCCCAACCGTCGACTCAACTACTTGGCCAGAAAAACCCTTTTTAAAAACCGCTTGTTCGGCTTCTTCATCGGACTGCTCGACGCCATCGAAATCGATCGAGAACGAGGCGGATTGGCGGGCTTGCGAGAAATGCTGAAACGATTGCAACGCGGCGAACTGGTGTTGATGTTCCCCGAGGGAACGCGCACCTCCGATGGGGAGATCGCCCCCCTCAAACCGGGTTTCATTCCCGTGGCCAGACGCTCCCAAGTCCCATTGCTGCCAATCGCCATTGTCGGAGCCTATGACTGTTTGCCAAAAGGATCGAAGCTTCCCACCCGACGTCCCATCGCGGTGGTGTTCGGAGCACCGATTCCTAGCTCGGTGTATTTGCCCATGTCCGACGCCGAAATTATCCAAGCCGTTAGCGCTCAACTTCATAAGCTGCACGCCCGAGGAAAAGAACTGGTGTGCGAAGATTGATGGGCAACGAGGCCGCCATCGGAACCATCCCCCTGAGGCTATCTTGAAATCCGTAAGTCAATTTTTCTTGGACTTGGCCAATCGATAGCCTCGAGCGCTCAACAAATCGGCGATACGAAGCGGATGTTCCCCCTGCAACTCAATGCTCGACAGGCCATCGCTGGGCTGGCAAACAGTCCCACCCGCACCGCATTGCGTCTTTAAATAACTCAGCACCTCTTGCAACTGATTGTCCGAACAATGGAAACCTGCGACAACCGTCACGAGTTTGCCTCGTTTTCGCTTTTCCGTTCGGATCTTGAGCAACTGATCCGTGGGCGGTGTGTCGAGCGCAGGGCAATTGCAGGCTCGCAATTCCTGCTGGCATCGATCGCATAGCACCGGGCGCTCTAACGCCGTTCCATCAAACAACCCCATCAACGATTCTTTCCTCGAGGACGCATCGCGGTCGATACGGAATTCGACTATTTGTGTACATTGCAGTTGCGATCGCGCATCGGCGCGCGAACGCGTTCGATCTTAACGTACAGGGATTTGACTCATGTTGGAAGTATGTGTCGATACGATCCAAGCGGCAATTTTGGCCGAGGAGTCAGGCGCCGAACGCATAGAACTATGCTCTGCGTTGGAATTGGGAGGAGTCACTCCGTCCGGACCATTGATCTCCGCCATTCGACGGACCCTCCGAGTGCCGCTCATCGTGTTGATTCGCGTTCGAGCAGGGGACTTCGTGTTCGATCCTGTCGATTGCGAAGTAATGTTAGAACAAGCCCAGCAAGCGATCGCATTGGGGGCCAATGGAATTGCCATCGGTGGATTGACGGGCTCGCGCACCTTGCATCTCGATTTCTTGAGCTCCGTGGCCCTTGCATTGCCCCCATGCGAACGGGTGATGCACAGAGCATTCGATCAAGTCGCGGAGCCCGCCGTCGCGCTGGAAACACTCGTCCAATTAGGATTCACTCGCATCCTAACCAGTGGAGGATCCGACCGGGCCACCGAGGGGACTGCAAAGCTGCGAGAACTCCACTCGCAAGCCCGCGGTCGCATTGAGATATTGCCAGCCGGCGGTATTTCTCCAGCCAATGCTTTGCAAATTCTAGAAGAGTCGGGTACCAACCAATTGCACGCTTCCTTTCGGAACGGCCCTGTACCCTTTCGCACCGCGATTGCTCAGACGCGAAGTATCCTTCGCGCCCGTTTCCCCACTGACTGATGCCAATAAGCTTTCCAGTGGGCTTGCCTGACGGTGATGGCACCTTGCAGTGAACTACGCCGCCACGCGTTCCTGATGCAGACGCTTTTTCTCGTCCATGCTATCCAAATCGATCACATTCTTGGCAAGCCCTACGGCACGAAGCAATCGGATCACCATGAATGTCATGTCAAACTCCCACCACTTGTGCCCGTGCTGTGCCAACCGTGGATGCGCATGATGATTGTTGTGCCAGCCTTCTCCGTAAGCAATCACAGCAACCCACCAAAGATTGCGACTATCATCGCGAGTCTCATAGTTCTTGTAGCCCCACATGTGCGATGCCGAATTGACAAACCAAGTGGTATGCATGACGGCTACCATACGCACGCAGATCACCCAAACCAGCCACGATATCGCCAACGTCGAACCGCCCAGCATATACCCTAAGCCAGTCACCAAAGTGCCGAACGCAATATGGATGGGCAAGAAGTAATCATTCAAAAAGACCGTATACCTGTCCTTGAGCAAATCAGGCACCCACTTCTTGGCATAGCCCTTTGGATCGCCATTGTGCGTCGTAAAGGCCAACCAGAACGCATGCGACCACCACGGGCCATCATGCGGCGAATGAGGGTCCCCAGGCTGATCACTATAAGCATGGTGCTTGCGATGGTTAGCAGTCCAGTCGATCGGACCACCTTCGCCAGCCAACGTTCCAATCGTCGTAAAAGTATTTCGCAACCAATTGGGCACTTCAAGCCCGGTGTGCGTAAGCAGCCGATGGAATCCCAAACAGATCCCCAAGCTGCCAGTCATCCAATGAAACAGAACAGCCAAACCAAGGCCGCTCCACGTGAAGTACCAAGGCGCAAATAAAGCACCGATATGCAATGCTATCAGCCAAGTCGCAGCGCCCCATTGGATCTGCCAAACCGTCGGAACCGGCGAAACTTTGGCCGCTCCCCCCGCAACCGGCAGTCCCGCAAGCGACAATTCTTCGACCATCGACTGTGGCGGCGCGGCCATGGTGCCCGCATGATGCTGGTGGTGATGCTGGTTGGGTGTATCTGCAGTGGAATCGTTGCCTAACATGCCAAATCTTCCTATCGGCTGAGGGACTGAAACGAACGAAGGATTACAAGTGCGGGAAACAACTCGCAGACGGATTTCGTACCTGCTCATTGTTTGCCTACGTACATTAACGCCTTTTGCCCTCGGTGTATGTCCAGGATTGATTGCACGCATGTCAAAGATATGTAAAACCTGGTTTTGACCGTCCCAATACGGCAAACCCGATAGGTTCAACCTGAAAGCTGAAAATTCGATTGAATTCGAATCGCCGGCTGAGACATACCAGCCGTAGGATGGGACCATCGTCCCGTCCGTTTGTTCGTTCGCGACAAAGCCCCCACCCCACGGTAGTAATGATCCTGCCGCTCGCCCAAAATAAAGTGAGTTCCACAAACGGCAATCCAATGTCTTTGTGCCCGGAAATCTCCCTCGCACTCGGCTTAATGCGTAACCGTTACCCGCTATTTTCTGAGCCACTCGTACGGTGCTCAACAAAGTTCGTTTTGCGTTGCAATCTTCGACGAAAAATAATCGATTTTATCGTTGCAATCCCTACAGTTTGCTGGCTAAACTTCCAACTCTTGCGAATGGCTAGCAAAGTTTCCTGTTGTTGTTTTTCTATCCCCAAAGCCCGAACGGATGGAATGCGTTCGCGTTGAAGTACACCTCGACTTTGGGAGATTTGTTTTGATGTTGAAGACGATTTCGTTTCTTGGA
>JANODW010000791.1:0-2122 GCA_031412875.1 Pirellula sp.
CACCATCTCGCCAACGTCGGCTAGGTGCACGCAAGCGTCACCAGTCCACCAAAAACGGTCGCACAGAAAAGCGGTTTGAGGGTCTTCGTGCGAAGTGGTGACGCCGATATCCATAAAGCGAGCTTCGAAGGGCGTGGTTGGCCGACAAACTGACAATCGTATCGCGCCTTTTGGCGTCAAATCGCGAGCGAGCAGTCCAAGAATTGATAGGTGCTGGGACGTTGCAGTGCATGTCCCTTTATTTCTCCCCGATGGTCTTGGAACTGCACGTTCGCAAAGTTGCACCGATTGAAGTTGATTTTTTGCGTGTTTTTTCTCTTGTGCCAACAGCCTCTGTTGTTGGCTCAGTTTCGTTCATCAAGCTCTCGTTATTTTGCATCCATCCCAAATCCGGAATCTGATTTAGCACTCTTTTCCTTTGCGATGAATAAATCAGTTGCACATGAACTGAAATTATCGGATGAGGTCAGGGAAAAGTTATTGTTTCTTCACGCAGAGTCGGGAGGCAGGTCCGGAGGAACAATTAGCTCCCCCGCGATCAACACGCAGGGAATTCCAACGAAGGAAGATATTTATTCGATTGAGTTGGCACTGGCTGCAAAACAGGTTGAGAATACCGACGCAATGAGGGCAATCCTTAATAAATCCCAGCTTGCTAGATTAAGACAAATGGTCTACCAAATTGAAATTGATAGAGTTGGGCTGCCCGAGGCTCTTATTGATGGATTTACAGGAATTGCTCTCGAAATAAAGGATTTTCAGAAAGCGGCATTGGCAATCCGTGCTAAAGCAATTGAGAGTAAGGCATCTGCTGAACGAGCGAAAGTTGTTGAAACGCTTTTACTAGAAATGAATCTGACGGAGGAGCAGCTTCGAGTACTGAAAATTGCTTTAGGAAAAGAGTTTTTTTTAGAATGCCTATGGTTTTCGATATAAAATCGGGGCTTGGCGATCCTGAGTCCGTTTTAGACATATTCCCATTACTTCGGGATGACTCGATTGCAGATGAGATTCAATTTGAAAAAAATGATCGGGAGGAAGTTCTTGAATTGCTGGAAGAGAACTCACTTTCTTTCTCGGAGCTACCGATGGCCAAGCGGAATGGGGGAACGAAGTCCGCAGAAGTTGTAACGCGTAGAATCGCGAAAATAAATCAATTACTCGATCCTCGCCAACGGGACAGGCTAAAGGAAATTGCCTATCGACTTGAAATCAAGTTGCAGGGGATTGTTTGCGCAGTAGCGAAGGGGTTTCTTGGGAAGAGGATGGGATTAACGGAGAATCAAATTGCTGAGTTGCAGAGAAATTGTGAATCCCTCGAAGGTAGACTGAACGACGGAAACGCGGCAATTGCTATTGGAGCTCGAATGGAGCTGTTAAAGGAACTCGAGCCTTTGCAACAACAAAAATTAGATATTTTGCTTGGCAAACCTTTCAATTTCCGCGAATAGCGGGCGAGGCTTTACTCAACAAAATGAACAGCAATCTTGCGATTGTCAACGCTCCGATAGGCAAACCGGTCAAGCGAAAGACTTGGTTCTCTTTTTTTGAGACGATGGTGCATGCGATGCACTGGCCTAGCAACCGTTGAAGGCGAAAGGCAAAGGGACACTGCATTTGTTTGGGTGGTACGTACCTTCTTGGTAACTCGTTCGCGCAGCCTTCATGATGCGTCGTCGATACGCAGGCTGCCAGGCCGCACCGCGTTGCAGCGGCTAGTGGGATGGAACGTGGTGGCTATCGCATTGGTGGATGGAGACTTGCGATGCAATGATGACGTGATGGTGCAGCGTAAGATTGAAACACAAAGAAACGGAGGGCGCAAAGAAAAACGGACGACACGTTGCCTCTGTGTTCTCTGTTGCTCTGTGTTTCAAAATGTCCCGCATGGAATTTCTTCTTTCTTTGACCGCTGAGTTGCGCAAAGTGGCAGAGCCGTCGGGCAACTGCTAGTTGCTACTTTGGTTGGCAGAGGAATTCACAGTTTGAGCGGCAGTAGTTTGGCTTCTGTTTTCTCTGGTAAACGAAGAAGGGGTGATGTTTCCATCACCCCTTCGAGACTTGTTTGAATGTGCTCTTCAGAATGGCCGGTCGTCTGGATCAGCTGGCTTTGGAAGCATCT
>JANODW010000792.1:0-4684 GCA_031412875.1 Pirellula sp.
GCCTTTTTGAGTGCGATCGGAAAAATCCGTTGGCTTGTACAGCATCGATTGCATCCCTGTCCCATCTCTGGCAGCAATTTCAAACAGACTCACCTCGGCTGCGCGAACGTAGTCGAATCGATCGCTTCGAAAAGTCCCGACGTAGCGCACTTTTTCCCCATCGTCCTTCCGCAGCCAAAGCTGAGACGGCGTTTTGAGATCGCTGTACGAATCAAAATAAAAATGGCCAGACGGGTGGACACTGATTCGATGCGTGCCTGTCGATTCCCCCAAATCCTCTAAACGGTTGTTGGTGAGATCGAGTTTCAACGCATCGGTTTGGATGGGCGAGGAACGATGGGCGAGTAGCACCGCTTGTTTGCCATCCTCGCCAACCCATTCGATGCTTTTGACGTCCCATTCTCCTTGGGTGATTGCGGTCCGTTTTCCATCCGTCCCGATGCGATGAACATGCCGTCGCCCACCGATAAAGTCGCTGAGCCAAAGAAAACTGCCGTCCGGGAGCCAGTGTGGTTCCTCGATCACATCCACCCAAGCGGGCGATGTTTCCTCGAGGAGCTTCTTCGATTTTTGCGTGTTGATGTCAAAGGAACAAACGTCGAGCTTGCTCTGGATGCGGTTTTGGATTTGAAAGACCAGTTCCATGGCTGGCGACGGTTTCCAACCCACACGCACCACGAGTCGGTCCTCGGCGGGATACTCGTTGAGAGGTACTTCCATCGTTTTGCCTGTCGCAACTTGAACGACATGGAGCGAGACCTTGGGATTGGGCTGTCCACTTTTGGGATATCGCGTTTCCTCCAACGTCTGCGCGAAGGTCAACGAATTGGCAATGCGATAGCGAGGAACGGGAGATTCATCGAGCCTGAGGTACGCGATCCTGGAACCGTCCGGACTCCACCAGTACCCTTTGAACTTCCCTCTGCCGTAAATTTCTTCTTGGTAAACCCAGTCAAGCTTGCCGTTGAGGATCTCGGGATCGGAGTCATGAGTCAGTCTCTTGACTTCGGTGCTTTCGCAATCCGCCACCCAAAGGTTGTTGTTGTGAACAAAGGCGACATGCTTGGCCGTCGGGCTTAGTTCGACCAACTCTTTGGTTTGCTCTGGGGAGTGCGTGATTTGCCGAACGGTGTCGTGCGGTACGCCTGCTCCATTGACGCTTCCCGCATGGAAAACAAATACGTCCCCTCCCTGTTCGATCAGCGCATTTTCAAATTTCGAATCGAACGACTCGAGACGTTGCCCGACCTTGGCGGCCTGGGCCTCGTCGAATGCATCGAGTTTTGCTAACGCGTCGGCCAAACGTTTCGGGCGATCGAAAGGCTGCATGGCACCGGACAAACAATCGACGGAATGCCATCGCGAGTTTTGCTGGATCAAATACGATTCTTGGTCGGGAAGCCACTTGGGTGCCAATGCAGGGGCTTCGCTAAACGGCACTTTTTGTTTCGGGTCATAAATTTTTTCGAGGCTAAGCGTTTCGCGAGCCATCCCAATCTTAGGCGATTCGAGCAAACCAAGGGGGCGCATGGGCGGAGGCAGAACGAGTTTGCCGTCCACACGGAGAACCGGATAGAGCGAGTCGGCTTTCAAACCTGGGTCAAAGAAATTCCACGCCGCCAAAGAATCGTCGGAGTGCGGCTCAAGCATGTACGTTGCAAGAACGCCGAGCGGCTGCCGTGTCGGAACCAACCAGCCAGGCATCGCGGGCCATCCGCTCGGCTCGGAGGCAACCGTTACCTTGCACATCTTATGGCTCTGAAACTCGGGCAAATCGGTGCGGGAGGAAACGCGATACCGGGATGTTTTTGTGGGTTGGACTTTCCTTGCCTCGGATGCATCCAGCCAAGTCATCGAGATGCCATGCATCCGCAATCGACTCGCGGCCCAAGCGTTCTCGGCTGGAACAAAGTAGTAGTCGGGTGCATCGACCGCCAGCACGGGCTCTCCGACATTGACCAATTGCACGTCGAAATCCGTCGGGACCATTTCGGACTTTCGCTTGCGATCTTTGGGAGCCGGAAAGCCTTTGGGTTCCGAAGTATTGGTGGACTTATGATCGTTGTCCACTTCGGCTGCAATCCCGTCGGACTTGCTATCGCCGGCGTTGGATTTGGCCCACGAAAAGCCTTTGGCAATCGCGGGCGAAGCGTCCGAAACGACCTTGGCTTGCAACGGAATATTCTTGGGCGGATCGCCTTGCGCAAGCCCTGGCGATGCGTTCAGCATGGACTGAAGTTGCGAGACGTTTCCGGTTAGCTCTTTCAGACACGCTTCGACAAAAACGGCACTGGCATCGATGCGACGCTGGTAGCTGGCATAGGAATAGGATTCGACCAAAATCCCAATCTTGCCTCGCAGTCCCATGTACTCGGTGCTGTACCGCGGCTCATGACCAAACGAATCCCATCTGCGTTGATCGCGACTGAAGTTGCCGTAGTAGAACATTGGAAAGCCTTGCGCGGCCATGTCTTTGGTGATCTTTGGCAGCATCTGGTTTCGCATCCATTGGACCAACGGCTGGCTGGCAGCCGGATTGTGCGGGACGTCATAGGTCAAATCGTATTGATGGAGAGACCCGTTGGTCGTATGGCAATCCAGCAGAACGTCTGCGTCCCACGTGTCCAGCATTCGAACCAACGCTCGTACCTCGGGCGAATCGAGTTTGATGAAGTCTCGATTGAGGTCGAGCCCAACGGCGTTCTCGCGGATCCCCATCCCGCGCGCGGGCCCTTCCTGGCCTGGACGATGAAGCGTCCCGACTCGGCTGTTTCCATCCGCATTGAAATTGGGGATAAATACCAGCACAGCGCGATCGATAAACCGAGGAACTGCGTCGACCAAGATGTCGCGGGCCAATGCCAAAAGTGCCTCCTTGCTATCGCATTCGCCGCTATGAATCCCACCCAAAAGCACAATGACCAACCGCTGGTCGTCCTTCGATAAAGGTAGCTTCGGCTGGGATTCTTTGGCGACGATGAGGGACTGAATCGGACGTCCCTCGGTGGTCGCTCCGATTTGAAACTGGGACGCGTACGGACTCGCATCGTCTAACTTCTGCAAGAAATTTAGGACTTCCTTTTCGTCTGCCGTGGCCAAATAGTTGGACTGTTCCGCAACCGTCTTCAACGACTTCAAGGTTTGCGAAAATACGGCATTCGTGGTGCCGTTCGAACCCTTTTCCTGAGCCGTTGCCACGGCGCTCACCAGCGAAAGGAATGCCCCCATGACGGTTGAGATCGACAGCAGCGATTGTCGAAATTTGACGGAAAGTAGCATGGCAAGCAATCGTGTTTTCGATTCCAATTTAAAGCTCCATAACGCAGTGAGGGCAAAGCTTTATTTTAGCGACAAAATCCTCCAACAAACCCACGAAAGAAGATACGGAATGCAAGTTGTTCTGAAGACAAGTGTCGGCGACATTACCCTCGAGTTGGACTCGGAATCCGCCCCGATCACGGTGGCAAATTTCGTTCAATATGCAAAGGATGGACATTTTGCTGGAACCATTTTCCATCGTGTCATCAAAGATTTCATGATCCAAGGTGGAGGATTCAAGCCGGATATGACTCAAAAGAAAACCCGTGCTTGCATCAAAAACGAATCCTCCAACGGACTAAGCAATTTGAAATACACCGTGGCAATGGCCCGGACAAGCGTGCCGGATAGTGCTTCGAGCCAATTTTTCATCAACACGAAAGACAATTTTTTCTTAGATAAAAAATCAAGTCAGGACGGGGTGGGATACTGCGTTTTCGGCAAAGTGACTCAAGGCCTCGATGTCGTTGATAAAATCGGCACCGTCGCCACCACCAGAACCGGCGGCCACTCCGACGTTCCCGCAAGTCCTATCGAAATCATTTCCGCCGAAGTACTCGAACTACCGTAGGATGGGACCATTGTCCCGTCCGTTTATTAGTTCGGGACAATAGTCCCAATAATCCCAAGCTGCGGCTGGTATGTTTCAGGCCGCAACTCGCCTAAACGGATGGTGTATGTCGACTTATTGTTGACCTAAGTCGGCCTAAATGGTATAATAGACGGTTCTGTGGCCATTTCCGCTACCTTAGTACACGTCTCGGTGCACTTGTTTCCCATGATTCCTAATTCCATCAAACGATTCGGGTACAAAGCATTTGTTGCTTTACCTTTCGTTTTTTGGCTTTTTGGAATCGGACTGAATAACCAAGCGCACGCAAGTTGCGGTGACTATTTGCAGCACAAAAGCTCCAAGTCGCCGGGACAACTGGATCGACTCGGCAACGCCAATGAAGATTCCTCGCCACAGCCGTCTTGCAAAAACGGCCGGTGCAAATCGGCCCCTCAACCGATGCCGATCGAATCGTCGCGGTTAGTGATTCCAAGACAACAACCGGATCATCTTCGACTTTGCGATCTCGCAAACGATACGAACTTTTTGGGCCTTGTGATCAATGGCGACGATGCCATGCCCATCGAGCCTTCTCTGGATCTTCCCGATCCCCCTCCGCGCGCAGCGACTCTCTAAGTCCCGCGGCTGCACTAAGCCTAGCGGCTACGTTCGACCTGACCAGGGACCTCATGGCCGTTGGTTTGGTTTTGGCGTTAGCCCATTGGCACTCACACTAGCGGAACGGCGCAAGCCGTCCGTTCGGGACCTGCAAAGAATCACTGCATTCTCAGTCGTAACACCGGAGGTCTGGCG
>JANODW010000793.1:0-1921 GCA_031412875.1 Pirellula sp.
CAAAAGGCGACTATGCAAAAGTTGCGTACCAACCTTCGCCAAGGAGCGCTTCAAAAGGGGCCACTTGGATGAATGTGTCACCCGTTTCGCCACTGTTTAGGCTTCTGGTGCGTTTTGGCGGATGTGGAAGCGATGGCAACTGTGGGGTCGCGGAGGCATTCTGATTTTTGCGATTGGAATAGTACCATTCGTCTATTTGTCGTAGAACGGCAGGGTGTGAACGGAATTTGCCGCAGGCTTTTCGCCGGACTCGCATAGGATCACATAGGCTGGAAGCCTATGTTACTTCCTGACCGTCTATGATGGGATAAAAGGACCAAAACCAATGAATGAATTTCAATTTCTAGTCAAGCAACTTGCCGATGAACTCGCAACTCCTGCATCGGGCAAGCAAAGTGTTGTCCTCATAGACAACTCCAAAACCAAAGTGATCCTATTTTCGTTTGCGGCCGGTGCTGGACTTGCCGAGCATGTCGCACCATTCGATGCCACCATTCAAATTGTCTCTGGAATGGCGGCTATGACCGTTGGCAATGAGGCCGTCGAGGGTAAACCGGGAACGTGGATTCAGATGGTCGCCAAGACGCCGCATAGCATCAAGGCAGAAACACCTGTTACCATGTTGCTGACCCTCGTGAAGTGAATGGGCCGCTAGCGTGAAGACTCGTGAAAGTGGAATGCCTCCTGAAGAAATGTGGCGGGGGTTCTTTGACCCCAGAGCGATCTTGAACAAATTGGGACTGGATGCGAACTTTGAGAACGTGCTGGAGTTTGGCTGCGGCTACGGAACTTTCACGATCCCCGCAGCCCATACCGTCCGGGGAAAAGTTTACGCGATGGACATTGAACCAGAGATGCTCGCCATCACTCGATCCAAAGCCGCCGCCGCTGGTTTGCATAATATCGAGTTGATGCAACGAGATTTTGTATCGGACGGAACTGGACTTGCAGAGGGAACGGTGGATTACGTCATGCTCTTCAACATCCTGCATGCTGAAGAACGATGTTCGATTTTGCAGGAGGCATGGCGAATCCTTCGACCGGCCGGCAAACTTGCAATCATTCACTGGAACTTTGACCCATCTACTCCCCGAGGTCCGAGCCTGAGCATTCGGCCAAAGCCCGGGGAATGCCGAGCCTGGGCTCAAGAAGCAGGATTTGTTGCCATCGAGCATGGCGAAATAGATTTGCCGCCTTACCACTACGGCTTGCTGCTTGAGAGATGTCGCTAGTATTCACGGACAACACTTGGGCCCCTACCAAAGGTTGAAGCGTCTCGGAAATAACCCAACCTGTCCCCCAAAGAGAACATTCGGCATCGATTTACTTCAGATCAAATAGCAGTAGTTCCGAATCGGCGATCGCAAGCAAAGTGAACTCCGATTCCTCCGTGATAGACAGCCCATCTCCGGCTTCTAGATCGATACTATCCACTCGACGATCGACTCGAACGCTTCCCCGAAGAACTTGCAACCAGCCGTTTCCACTCAAGCCCAATCGATGCTTGATCGTTTTCAATCGAGCGAGCGCACCGATATAAACCAAAACGTCCTGCTGAATCCGCAATGAACCCTCGCTCCCTTCGGGCGACGCGACAAGAGCCAATCGATCTTGCTTGCCAATGGTAGCCGACTTTAGTTCCTGATAACTCGGCTCCAGCCCTCGGCTGCGAGGCAGAATCCAGATTTGGTAAAAATGAACTAGTTCGGTTTTCGAAGCATTGAATTCGCTATGCGTGACTCCTGCGCCGGCGGACATGCATTGGAAATCGCCCGCGGCAAGAATCGAGCCCGTTCCCAAATTGTCGCGATGTTCGAGTTCGCCCTCGAGCACGTAGGAGATGATTTCCATGTCCCGGTGCGCATGCGTGTCGAAGCCGCGTCCCGGCTGCACGCGGTCCTCGTTGATGACGCGCAAGGCG
>JANODW010000794.1:0-4759 GCA_031412875.1 Pirellula sp.
CCGAAGAGCTTCGCAGTATCTCGCGACTGGGGATCTCGTTGATCACGGTAGTTTTTGACGAGGGGACCGATCTCTACTGGGCAAGAGAATTGATCAATCAACGGCTGACGACCATGGATGCGATGCCCAGCGGGGTCGACCGACCACAGCTTGGCCCGCTGACCACCGCACTGGGTGAAGTATTGCAGTTTGAGGTCCGGGGCGAACCGGGCAAATTCAATTCGACCGAACTGCGATCCATTTTGGAATGGGAAATCTCGCCGGCCCTGCGCGCCGTTAAAGGGGTCACCGATGTCAATGCGCATGGCGGTTACTACAAAACATTCGAGATAAGGCCAGATCCAGAGAAATTGCGATCCGTGAATCTCACTCTCGACGATATCGCGAAAGGGGTCGCGAGAAACAATATGGCTACCGGGGGAGGCTACATGATTGCGGGCAGCCAGCAGCGATTCATCCAGGGGGACGCGTTGCTCCAATCGCTCGACGATATCCGCCAAATCGTATTGCGGTCTGCAGACGAAGGCTCCCCCGTTTTGATCAAGGACGTTTCGGAGGTTACAGAAGGTGCGTTGCTGAGGCAAGGGGCTGCCACTCGCGACGCGCGAGGCGAGATTGTGATCGGCATGGCCATGATGCTCGTGGGGCAAAATCCGCGTATCGTAGTCAAGCGAGTGAAAGATAGGCTCGAAGAACTCAAAGCAACGTTGCCTGAGGGGGTGTCGATAGAAATCATCTACGATCGCGAAGGCTTGATCAATCGTGCCCTGACCACTGTCGGCCGCAACCTGCTCGAAGGCGGGGGGCTGGTGGTAGTGATCCTGTTTTTGTTTCTGGGGTCCTTCCGCGCCGGCTTGATAACCGCACTTGCAATCCCGTTGTCGATGCTGTTTGCGATCAACTCGATGTATGCGCTTGGCATTTCCGCTTCGCTGATGAGTTTGGGGGCGATCGACTTTGGGTTGATCGTGGACTCCTCGGTGATCATGATCGAGAACTGCATGCACCGGTTGGAAGATCCGGGGGTGGGAGATACACGGGAGTCGATTGTTCGGGATGCATCGATTGAAGTCCGCAAGCCAACTCTGTTTGGCGAGTTGATCATTGCCGTCGTGTATTTGCCGATCCTCATGCTCGATGGGAGCGCGGGCAAACTGTTTTTGCCGATGGCTGTCACTGTGCTGCTTTGTTTGTTTGGCTCGCTGATCGTTTCGATGACCGTGATGCCAGCGATCGCTTCGATCTTTTTACCTTTTGGGAAGAAGCAAGCCCATCGCGAGAGCTTGGCGATGAAAATTGCGTTGTCAATTTACCGGCCTATATTGACGTTTGTATTAGCAAAACCTACCGTGACTCGCGTGGCTGCCTTGGCCCTGACGTTGCTCGCGATCCCGGTTGCCATGAAACTGGGAGGCGAGTTCATGCCTCGGCTCGAGGAGGGCGATTTGCTCATCGAAGCGGTCCGGCTGCCCAGCGCGACGCTTGAAGATTCTGTCAAAATGACGACCCGAATCGAAGCGATCGTGAAACGCCATCCCGAGGTGAAGACGGTTTTTTGCAAAACCGGTCGACCGGAAATCGCCAATGACGTCATGGGAGTCCACCAGACCGATGTCTGGGTCATGCTGCACCCCAAGGAACAATGGGCCGCCGGAGTCACACGCGACACCCTCATCGAAGCGTTCTCCAAAGAACTCGAGGCGTCCATTTCGGGTGCCGTCTTTGGCTTTACGCAACCGATTGAAATGCGTGTGGATGAATTGGTAGCCGGCGTCAAAGCGGACGTCGCGGTACTCATTTACGGCGACGATCTGCAGGAACTATCTCGCCTATCCAAAGAAGTGGTCGACGTACTGCAAAAGATACCCGGTCATGCCGACGTCAAAGCCGACTATCAAGCCAACCTCTCAACATTGCGAATCGAAGTGGATCGGGCCGCTTTGGCGAGATACGGTGTCGACGCATCTCTGATCATGCAAACGGTCGAGTCGTTGGGACAACTCGAATGCGGGACAGCGTACATTGGCCGCGCTCGGTTCCCGATTGTGATTCGATTGCCCGAAGCGTATCGCGTCGATATCGAACGTATACGCATGATGCCACTGGCGACACGACTGGGCCAAACGATACCGTTCAAGGATGTAGCGACCATCGAACCCAAAGAAACACCCCCCGCGATTGAACACGAATGGAATCGACGCCGCACCTTTGTTTCGTCTAATGTTCGCGGTCGAGACGTTTCTACTTTTGTGAACGAAGCGCGGGCCCGTGTTGCCAAAGAGGTCCCGCTCCCGGAGGGATATGAGATCCGATGGGGAGGTGATTTCGAGAGCCTGCAAGCGGCGTCTCTGAAATTGTCCGTTGTTACTCCGATCGTGCTGCTATTGATCGGGGT
The DNA here is from genome assembly GCA_031412875.1 of Pirellula sp. GTDB lineage: Bacteria > Planctomycetota > Planctomycetia > Pirellulales > Pirellulaceae > JBKCUI01. The sequence continues at coordinate 2,396 of JANODW010000794.1, forward strand.
GCTGCTGTATCTTACTTTCCATTCGATTGCGTTGACGGTATTGGTCTTTGCCGCGATCCCGGTGGCCGCATCGGGCGGTGTGTTCGCGCTTTGGTTTCGCGGTTTGCCGTTCAGCATCTCTGCCGGGGTAGGCTTTATTGCGCTTTTTGGCGTGGCAGTCCTAAATAGCCTCGTGTGGGTCAGTTCTGCCGAACAACGACGTCAACAAGGGGTGCCGATCGCGGACGTCGTTTACGGCACCGCGTTAGCTCGATTGCGAGCCATTTTGATGACTGCCTTTGTCGCGGCGTTTGGCTTTATTCCCATGGCCTTTTCTCACGGGGACGGCGCGGAGATCCAACGCCCACTAGCCAGTGTAGTGATTGGCGGGATTATCACCTCCACCCTTTTGTCAACGGTCGTTTTGCCTGTCCTGTACCCATGGTTCGTTCGCAGCTCTCGGGCATCGGAGGAACCCCCAAATCCCGCGACGTCGAGCCCCTGGTGAGGATCGCCGGCGTTCGATTTCAAGCTGGGTTTTGATTGCAATCTCGTCTTATTTGGCCCCATTTGGCCAATCGCAAAATTCTAAAAAATGGTATACTTCCGACTTGGTCAAAAACGTGCGGACTCCCAAAGGTTTTCCGCGATTGTCTCAGGCGAAATTATCAAACTTAGAATCTATGAATGCACCTACCGATCCGCTTGATATCACTATTCAGCAACCCGATAGCGTCAATGAGCCTCTGCATGGCTCGGAATACAATTCGGAAGACCTGAAGCACCTGAGCGATTTGGAGCATGTGCGAAAACGACCTGGGATGTACATCGGTGACACCACCCTCAAGGGGCTGCACCATTTAGCCTATGAAGTCGTGGACAATTCCATCGACGAGGCCATGGCCCAGCATGCCAAAGTCGTTTCCGTCGTCATCAACGCCGATGGCTCGGTTACTGTCGAAGACGACGGACGGGGCATCCCAGTCGATAAACACGCTCAATTGACCGAGCTAATGCAGCGAGAAATGAGCACTCTCGAAGGGGTGATGACGGTCCTCAAGTTTGGCGGAAAGTTCGAGAAGAACGCTTACAAAACATCGGGCGGATTGCACGGCGTAGGTGTGACAGTCGTTAACTTTCTTTCCCAATGGTGCGAAGTTGAGGTGAGTCGCGACGGAAAAGTCTGGACGCAATCCTATGAACGAGGTGTCGCGACCGGTCCGGTCCGCGAGGCGGGTGTCACGAACAAGCGAGGCACGAAGACCACCTTCAAGCCGGACAGTCAGATTTTCCCAAACACCAAGTATTCCTACGATATCTTGGTCAAACGCCTTCAAGAGTTGGCTTTCTTGAACAGCGGGGTCCGCATCAAAGTGAAGGATGAACGGACAGGCCAAGCGGACGATTTTCTGTACGAACGGGGCATCGTGGAGTTTGTCGAGTACCTCAATCGGGCCAGCGAGGTGGTGCACAAGGACGTTATTCTGATCGAGGGAAAAAAAGATGATCTTGGGTTCTCGATCGCCCTGCAGTACTCCGAAGAGTACACCGAAAATTTGCACTCCTACGTCAACAATATCAACACCATCGAGGGAGGGACGCACGTATCAGGTTTCCGATCCGCTTTGACGCGAACCCTCAACGCGTACGGCAAAAAGGAAAACCTCTTCAAGGACCTTACACCCACCGGCGATGACTTCCGCGAAGGCCTCACCTGCGTCATTTCCGTCCGTGTCGGAACCCCTCAGTTTGAGGGCCAAACAAAAACCAAACTTGGGAACAGCGAAGTCGAAGGGCTCGTCAATTCGGTCGTCGGCGACGGACTTGCTAAATACCTAGAGGAAAACCCAAAGAACGCTAGGCTATTGGTGAAAAAAGGCTTGCTCGCCGCAGAAGCCCGCGAAGCGGCCAAGAAAGCCAAAGATATTTTACGGAATCGAAAAAGTGTTCTCGGTGGAGGTGGTTTGCCCGGCAAGTTGCGCGATTGCATCAGCAACAAAATGGAAGAATGCGAACTCTACCTAGTCGAAGGTGACTCGGCAGGAGGTAGCGCCGAAGGAGGACGATTCCGCGATACGCAAGCCATCTTGCCGCTGCGAGGCAAGATCATCAACGCTTACAAAAGCCGAGAAGACAAGGTGCTCGCGAACGAAGAAGTCATGAGCATGATCCAAGCGATCGGCTGCGGAATAGGACTCGATCAAGACGTTGCCAAACGACGTTACAATCGAATCATCATCATGACCGTCGCCGACATCGACGGGTCCCACATCCGCACTTTGTTGCTTTGCTTCTTCTATCGACAGATGTACCAACTGGTTGCCGGTGGACACGTTTACCTTGCTCAGCCACCCTTGTTTCGCGTCGTTCGGGGCAAAAAGGAAC
>JANODW010000795.1:0-3113 GCA_031412875.1 Pirellula sp.
CGCATCTATGGGGGTCCGCTCATCAATCTGCAGTCGCATGCCGTCCCGAAATGGCTCTACTTGCTCAGCGACTTTCAATCGATGTACGATGCTGCTTGCAAGCACGCTACACTTATGGTCGAACGCTATCGCGGGCAAGTGCATCTCTGGTCCGCAGCCACCGGCCTCAACGCACCCAACACGTTGGGAATCACCGACGAACAAGTATTGCATTTGGCAGTAGGTGTCATTCAAGCGGTTCGGCGGAGCGATCCCAAGACACCTGTCGTCTTGACAATCGATGCCCCTTGGGCCGAGTATCTCGGGCATAAGTCCGACGGAATCAGCCCACTCCATTTTGCCGACGCGCTCATTCGAGCCGACCTGGGCCTCTCCGGTTTGGGACTAGAACTCAATCTAAACTTCTGGCCAAACGGCTCCATGCCGAGAGATTTGATCGACATCTCCGATTTGATCGACCATTGGAACATCTTGGGTTTGCCACTGCTGGCCCACGTATCGGCACCGTGCAACCTGCAAGCCGACATCACAGCATCTTCCAAGTCAAACATCGTTTCGAATTGGCGATACCCCAATTACCCCTGGTGGGATCAATCGAAGATGTCCGATAGCGGATCGATTGAACTCACCACCTCTTCCGAACCGGTACTGCCATCGATTCCACTTAACTCGGGCAGCAGCATGCGCGAGCGTATGCCGGTAAATGGCCTTGAAGTGATTCAAATGCTGTTGGCAAAAAGCAACGTACATGGAATTTTCTGGAATCAATTTTCCGACCGCGACGAACATGTCTATCCCAACGCGGGGCTGGTCGCCTCCAGCGGTAAACGTCGGTCATTGCTCGACGGCTTGTCGCGGCTCAGGCAATTGCATGTGCATTAAACAATCGGTGCCGGCGTGAGGCGTGCTTAAAAATCGCCGCCGCCAGAAGTGTCTCCGCCAGCATCCCCACCATAGTCACCGCCGAAGTCGCCGCCGGTTCCAGAGTAGTCGGTATCTTGGCCCGAAAATCCTGTTCCACCCAAGTCTCGATTCTGTTGGTCACCACCCCAAGCATTCGAATGGCCGCCTGAAAATTGGTCGTACAGCCACATTCCCGCAGCGGCACCAAACATTCCACCGAGCAATGAGCCGAACATCCCACCTCCGCCCCCCATGCCGGGCATCATTCCGGGCGCACCGGCCGCACCGCGACCCATGAAAGACCGAAGAATGCCGAAAACCACCCAAACTGCACCTAGGCCCAGAACGATTGTCAAAATCCAACCCCACTGAAAAGCAGGTTCGGACGCTTGCGTTCTCGATGCCGCAGCAGGATTGGCAGTGCTCAAGCCCGTCACCTTGTTTTGGCTGGCATGCAGCGACATCGTGCTCGCGACGTATTTGACCCCTTCCAACAATGCTTCATCGTTTTGCTTCGCACGAAGCTTTCCTAGCATCAGGCTGGCAAGATTGTCGCGATCCTTGAGCGTAAACGCGTGCTTTTGCGTATCGTTGCCAACCACGATTTGCAAGTGAGACGGATCTCTCGAAAGCAAAATGTAGATGCCGTTGACTCGCTGCTGCTTGGCTTCCTTCACCGTCCACTGCTCGAACATTCGATTCATCGCAGCCTTGTCGGTTAGGTCCACTCCCTTTTTGATCTCTTCGGGAATCTCAGCGAACGACTCGATCACCAGTTCTTTTTTGTACTGCTGATCGATTTCCGCAATCTTCTTATTGGCTTCTTTTTTTGCCGCATCGGAAAAGAAATCTCCATTGTCGCGAACGCCTGGTGTTCCCGCAACGAGAACAGGGGCTCCCATGAACAGCGCCAGGGAGAGACCTAGCAAAAGGGGCTTGGCCTGAGTCAACATGGTTTTTTCCTGATTGGGTGTGAGAAACAATGTGCAACAGTTCTTTTTGACAGTCTGCGCCATTTCTGTGCAATGGCACACTCCCCATACGCATTTACCGTGCCATTTGTTTGCAAATACAGGATCAACGGTCTCGATCTGGCCTATTTTCGGGTGATGAATTTCAAAATAGCCTCGGTGCCGGGGTCATTTGGCTTCCCGATATCATCATTGAGGCGAGAGTGGTCCGTGCGTACGCCCCCGAACAGCGTGGACGCAATTCCGTGCTGTTTCAGAACGGCGTCCAATCGCTTGGCCTGCGCGGTGGTGTCTGGATGACCAGCCACATGCAGTGTCAAAAACGGCGGGATGTTTTTGTTGCTCGCGATATGGGAAACGGTTGAAAAATCGAGATGCTTGGCGGGATCATTGCCAAACTTTTGACGGTGACCAAAAGTCGCTTGAGGCAATTGATGCACGCGTGCGCGGGTTTCTGCGACTTCGATGATCGCCGGGATATCGAACGTGTCGCCGTCAACAGGCACGCATCCTCGCAACGAAGAAAACGGAACCCCATGGACTCCGACGTAGCGTTGGTCCGTGCAAAGGATGGCGGCGAGTTGCGCGCCGGCGGAGTGCCCCATAACAAAGATTTGTTTGGAATCGCCCCCGTATTGACCAATGTTTTTATGGACCCACCCCAAGGATCGAGCCACATCTTCGATCAGTGTTTTCATATCCACCTTGGGTAGAAGGCGATAATTGGTCGAGACAAAAACACAGCCCTGTGCATTGAACCAAGCGGGTTTCAGTTCGACATCGGCTTTATCCCCGGCCTGCCATCCTCCTCCATGGATCCAAAAAACAACCGGCAATTCCTTGGCATCCTTGGGCGAATAGATATCGAGAAGATTGTTTTCGATCGGTGGACTCGCGAACGAAATATCCTTGGAAACGACTTGGCAATGGGCAACGCTTGAAAACCAAACAAAGGTCAAATTCAATAGCAGTACAGGCAATACAGTTCGCATGAGAAAACTCCGCTGGGAAAGGGCAGGAACTCCAATTCTGCGTTATCATAGTCGCCTTTCGCTCCGCGAAAGTTGCGGCACCTCACCAACTTTTGCGGAGCAAAAGACAACTATCCCTCGCATCGCCAATATAAACTCACAGGCCGCCGCGAAATTTGCGGTCCATCACGAACGGGGCTAGAACTCCAATTCTGCGTTATCATAGTCGCCTTTCGCTCCGCGAAAGTTGCGTCACCTCACCAACTTT
>JANODW010000796.1:0-18695 GCA_031412875.1 Pirellula sp.
TGCCCGCCACCGTGAACGGCGTAGCCGCTCGGAACCAAAATTCAAAATTGCCACCCGCGAGCCCGTCTCCATCGCCGTCCAACGCACTGCCGACCACCGTCGATCCACTGCGTTCTTCAGCCAACTGGCTAGCGGCTGTGCTCTTGAAATCCACTCGCAATTGGTATCGACCTTGACTGACAGCACCGCTGCCCGAATTCAGTGTCTGCGGGTTATTGTCCTCGTTCCCCTTGCCGGTAACCGAGATGTAGTACTCGCCGGGTTCTAGATTGACATTGATGAACGAGTCATCGCTGAAGTAATTATTGTTTGCTGCCATCATCCGCAGCGTTCCATCCGCTTCCTTTTTCAGCAACGTCAAGTAGGTGTCCAGATTGCTGGAGTTGTTCAATCGCTCAGCGATCGTCTCGGCGCGCAGTTCCCCTTTAGCGCCCGGCTGAACAACGAACTTGTAAAGATCGACATCGCGATTGTCGGGTCTAAAAATGAATTGCCCATGCACAACGTCATTGTCGCCAGGAAAAATCTGCTCTAGCGGGTTCGCAGCTCGCCCCAGTAGGGCCTCAGCGCCCTGGACCGTCCCTGGGGGCAACTCGTAAGCATGGCCGAACCCCAGCAAGTGACCGATCTCGTGAAGGGTGGTTTCGAAAAAGCTGATCGTGCCCGGAATCCTTGAACCGTAGCCAAAAGTATTGTCCCACGCCTCAGCACCGTCCATGATTGCCAACTCGCCGCCGACGGCCGCAACCCCCAAAACTCCTAACGGTCCGCTGACGGCGCCGTTGGGTGCCAAATCGCCGACCACAATTTTCTTGATGCCGTCATTTGCGAACGTTGGGCCCAGGTGCTCAACAAAATCGATGCCGAGTTGCACGGAGTAGAATTCAAAAATTTCTTTGACGCGCTGGCGCTGTTCCGGAGTGATGGAACTGAACAATGCTCGACCATCCGTACCAACTCCGTAGGACTGGTTGTCCATGAAGCTATAAAAAATGGTGGTCGTTTCCACGCTGTCGTCGGCTGTGGTTCCGAGATGGTTTTCGTCTTGAATGTCCCTATGTCCTGGCTCGAATCCGGACCCTGGGAAATCGGCCAACAGGGGATTGCTAACCACGCGTATCTCTTCGGAAAGCACCGTCGAAAACGAGCCGCTGAGCGTCCCTAGATCTTGAGCGCCTGTTAGGAATCCTGACGGATCGTTGTTAACGACGATCGGTGTCGGCACAATGTTCGCCAATGCGCTGGCCACGGGAGCGTTCGAACCCACTCTCAATCGAAATGTCCCGGAACCCTTGACCGCAGGCAACTGCTCGATGTCTTGCGCAAATGTCAGCACTGCTCTTCTTAGCGCTGGATCGTACGAAATCGAATTGGGTCGAAATACTTCGTCGTCGTTCGGACTGATCGTGTCCTTGGTGTAGATCAAATTGTAGTACTGCGGATCCACCACTTTGGGGTTTGTTGATCCAGGCCCAAGCGACCCGGTCGAGACAGGTTGATTGTAAAGTTCGCCATCGTTGAAATAGATTTCAATATCTTTGGCTCGCTGAGTCAACACACCGCTGGCGCTGCGATCGATGGGCTGAGGAACGATCGCGATGATCTTTGTCCCAAGCTCCAAATCAAAGTCATACGTATCGCGGTCTGTTCCGGCCCGGCGCGGCTTGAGCGCTAAACCGCCCGTATCGCGAATGGCAGTTGTGGCGGGCGAAGCGATATCGACTCCGAAGATCTCGACACGGTAAAGGTCGTCGAGTAGCGGCTGTGCAAATCTGGCCACCACCACTCGCTGGTTTTGTGCATCTGGAAAATTCAAATAGGCCGGCGGCACCACCACGTCGGCCGACGGCGAAGTGGCCCCAAACGCAGAATCCCCACCCGCTCGCGTGATGCGAATCCCATTGTTGAGCGTCGTCGGATTGATCGCAGCATCGAACCGAAATACGAACTCGCGAGGGGACTCAATCAAATTGTTCGCACTCGTAGTCGAAAAAATCTCTCCGGAATTCGGAGCGATCGACAAGAGTCGCGGCCCGTCGGCAGCCATCAGGTCTCGCCGTTCGAGGTTTTCGCAAAGCAGAGATCGAAATTGCTTCCTCCGAACCTTGATCGAGGCGCCGTTTCGGTCTGCAGATCTTGATGCGTCAATTCCCATGTTGGATGAACCTTGGAGACTTTACAGATTTGAAAAAAAGAATGGGGTTGATTCTGTGATAATTGGACCAATCGCCCCTGTCGAGGCGATTGTCATTTTTATTGCTTTGCTAACTGCCAAACACTTCCGCAAAGAACGAGTCTAACGATTCGTGGTCGTCTTTCGCCGACGAATTGGACGCCAAAAACGCTAGGCTTTCGACTTCGTCTTCGTCCTTTCCAAAGCTGGATAGGTAGTCGGACAGGCTGGCTGGAACCGCGTCGGATGTCGCTCCCAACGGTCTGGCCGCATTGGCCAAACGGCCTCCCAATGGCACTGTGGCCATCGGCACAGTGGTCATCGGGGTCGCCACATTCGGCGACTCTCGCATGACGTCCGAACTCCAGGCCAAAGGAGCAGCCGAATTGGCCGACAATCCGGTAGCCCCAACCATCTCGCCTTCACCGGCTCCGCTATTTCCGCGGGCATTGATGAAATTGATGATCTCGAGGACGTCCAATGGATCGATGACTCCGTTGCCGTTCACATCGCGGTACGGAGGCGGTGCAGGCAGGCCTACAACGGATACGGCGTTTCCGTTGAAATTGATAAAGTTAATGACCAGCAACACGTCGATCGGCGACACGAATCCATCTGCATCCACGTCCAATCGGTTGCTTGGATTCTGGTGTGCCGATGGCAAAGGATTACCGATCGCGATCGATACGGTAGCGGCATTGCTCACCGCACCCAAGGAATCGACGGCCTCGTATTGGAACGTGTCGACTGCACCCCTGAGCGTGGTAGCGTTCGGGGTGTAGCTAAACGTGCCGTCTGCGTTGAGACTGACAGTTCCTCGTGTCGGCTGCACTTTGATCCGTGCTGTAAAGGTATTGCCTTCGATATCGCTATCGTTAGCCAAAACCCCATTGTCGTTCAAGGACGTGGTCAACGTTCCTGTCGCATCGGTCGTCCGCAAGGTCGAACCTTGAGGTGTTGTATAAAGCAGATCGTTGACGACCGTCGGCGCATCGTTGACTGGAGAAACAGAGATGTCAAAACTATCCTCCAGTGCATTGCCTGTACTATCTTCAACCCGGACCGTAATCGTCGCCAATCCCGATGCATTGGGAACCAATGTCAGTCGCAAGCGTCCGTTGACAACGGCAGCCGTGACCAGATCGGTATTGGAATTGGTAACCGAATAGACAAGCGTTTCGCCTTGATCAGGATCAAAGAAGTAGGTCGGTGAAAGGACAGTCTCGGGAATTGATGCATCTTCGGCTACACTCAAGTTTGGTAGAGGAGCAACCAACCGAGGTGCATCGCCGACCGGCGTGACGATGACGGTCAGTGTGTTCTGCACTGTGTTGCCAGCGCGATCGCTCGCTTCAAAGACAATCACCGCTTGCCCGCTCTGATCCTGCTTGGGGCGAACAAAGATGTCGTTCGGGCCGATGGTTGGCTCAACCAAGGCCGGATTGCTGTTGGAGACAATTCGGTAGGTCAAACGATCGTCGTTTGGAACCACGTCCGGATCAAAGAAGTAGGTTGCTAGCGGCAAGGCTCGCTCAGCCGCATCTTCCAACATGGTGATCGTTCCCAATGGGGTGATCGCACGCGGCGCATCATCCACTGCACCGACCGTTACGGTCACTGTGCCGCGGGACGTCAACGGGTTCGTTGGATCCGAGTCCGTGACCAAGTAGAAGAAACGATCCTCGCCATTGAAATCAGGGGCGGGACGGTACGTTACCAAACCATTTGCAAACGATACGCTACCACCCATTTCGCTCTGTGGCACCACTCCGGAGAACACCAGCGTTTGCCCTTGTCCAATCGGAGGAGGAAGCGTCTCGGAGGCCGGTCCCGCGGAATCGCCATTGGTGAAGAAGGAGACCGGGAATGTGTTTCTCGAGTCGACGATGTCCTCAACAACCGCAAACGACTTAGGAGTCGTCGTCGGAGCATCGTTGGCATCTCGCACAGTAACCGTTACGGTCCTTGTAACCGACAGCGGATTGGGCAGGGAACCCGTGAGTCCATCGTCGGTCAATGTGAATGCAAACGTGTCGACACCGCTGAAATCCAATTTGGGTGTGTACACCAAATTGTTACCTATCAAGTTCAAACTACCGCCTTGAGCAGAAACAAAGTTCGGCAACGAGACGCGAAGTGTCTGACCCGACTCATTGGCAGGCCCGGTCGTCGCACCGCTTAGCAGGACAATACTCTGTTCGGACAAAACCAGTTGCGTATCTTCTGCGACAGAACTGTCAAAATTGTTCGCGGTCGGTACATCGTTGACAGGTCGGACCGTAATGGTAACCGTGGTCAATGTGAGCGACTCAATCAACTCACCTTCCGTGACATCCAAGTTGACGTAGCTTGCATACACGAACGTATCTTCACCGAAGAAGTCCGGTCGAGGCTGATAACTAAACGTGCCATTGACATTCCACACAAAGGAACCTGTGTTGGCGATGTTCGTCGGCGGCGAGACCAACCGAGCAAACAAAGGTCGCCCATCGAGACTGGTATCGTTGGCCAACACGCCATCATCGACCCTGAAACTCGGTGTGGTGTTTCCGGTCGGATCGGTCGTTACCAATCCACCGAATTGATCTTCGTTCATGGTGTAACTGTCCGAGACACCTACCGGCGGAATGCCTGGAACAATGCGTACCAAATAGTCTTCGACTTCTCCATCCAGAGCCAGTCCCGTTGGCAACGATTGCCCATCGCTGGTGGCTCGGAAACGAGCGAACGAATTCACTCCCTCTACAGGAATCGGCGCCGTCGCCGGCACGCGTACTTGGAACTGACGAGTCAACTCGCCCGCTACAAACTCGACGCTATTGAGAATATTTTCGCCTGGATCTGTCCAATCGCCGTCGCCGTTGAAGTCGATCCAGCCATCCACAAACCCTGGTTGCGAAAGGCTAACCGTGATCGTTGTGTCCACGTTGCGATTGAAAACCGGTTTCGCCAAACTCTGGAACTGGAACGATACACCGTCGTCACCTAAGTCGCCGTCGGCTCGCGGGGTGGGAGTCCCATCGACTTCCGAGCTAACGGTCGCACCGAGCTTCAAACCAGCATCGTACGCTACGTGGCGAGCTCCGTCGAAGGCGAACAAGGTCGGGTAGCGGCCTGGAGTTGTTGAGACCGGATCGGGTGCATCACCGAAATCCAGCTTCACACCCGGCATCAAGATCGTGAATTCGGTTTCGTTGTTGACCCGATTTGGCTTCAGATCATTTCCAGCCAAGTCCTCGACCGCTCGCAAGAAGAAGTTTGCAATATCCGGCGATATCGACGTCGCATTCTCGACGAATATCGTATTTCCGCCGCGAATTTTTGCTTCCAACGGCGTGTTCAACGCGCCGTTGATGGCTCGAATGATCGACTGAGCAACCTGAGCTGGCGTAAAGGACAAATCTTGTGTGAACTGGATCGCTGTCGCTCCCCCGGCCACTCCTGAAATGTTCAAACTCGGTGCTGCACTGAAGTCATACACGAATCTCGGCGTATCCAAAAGCCTCAGTGTGGAGGTGCCTAGAACCGAGGTGGTGAGACCAAGACCGGCTCCCTCGATGGCAACTTTCATCGCCGTAATGACGTCTGCACGTGTGCTCGCATTGGTGAAAAGAATCGGAATGCGTCCTGCCGCTGCTCCCCCTCCAAGACTCACGTTGACATACTCAAAGGTTGCTTTCGTTGCTCCGACAGCAATCGAGAAGAACTCTCCGTCCGCGACATTGCCACGCTGCTTGCCCAACCCGGATGTTCCCACGTCGACTTGCGTGTCGTCGAGGAGACCGAGATCGATCAAGCCGCTTCCAATTGCCCTTGAGTTAACATTCAACCCGGCACCGTTGATGGCGGCGACCATGCTGTTCACAATCTCATTGGCCGTACTTGCCACCGTGTAGGATACCACCACGTTGCTAGGTGCACTCGGTCCAGAGAAATTGCGATCGAATTCGAACACGACGGTTCGATTGTTTGCGGTAATCGAGAACGTCCTATTGTCAGCGATATCGATTCCACCTCGACTTGGCACTTGCAACACCAAGGAGCCGTTGATGTCGATGGTTGTTGTTGACGATACGCCCGGCTTTCCAAAGAGCCCGATGGACGGCGCGTTTTGCACCGAGATCGAATGCTGAGCGGTACCGCCGATCGAGATATTGCCATCTCGCACATGAACCGGGGTGAGTCCCAGTCCCGCGCCCTGAATGATTGCCGCTGTGCGTTGTCCGAGCGTCTCTTGGGTATCGGTCAACAACAACGGTATCGCGATATTTCCTGCCGCCACTGAATTGTTGTCGTCAAACTCGAATACCTTTGTGGTCGTCCCGAACTGAATGGTAATGGTCTGTCCATCGGACACACTTCGCGAAACACCGACAATGCTCAAGTTCGATGTCAGCGCGGCCACTCCCCCCGACGGCGAGAGCCCAAGGTGAACCGTATCGGTTCCAATCAATCGAGGACTCAGTTGCAGAATGCTTCCTGAAATGGCGGCCTCAATCGCGTTGGCAATATCCGACACCGACGCTGCGTTGGCAATGTTGATGCGTGCATTCCCTTGGACAATCCTGGAGTCGGTGTCGAATTCAAAGATCACCGTCGCCAATCCATCGCTTACCGAGAAGAACTGTCCATCCCGAATCGCGCCCAGGGAAGGAACTTGAACTCCCAGTGTCGACCTGGCCTGTTCCAATCGAGAGAACGTCGTCGAGACCTTGGTTCCCGATTTGGTGCCTAGGTAAACAATCCCATCAGCCAGGAGTCGAGGCGACACAGCCAGGCCCGAAGAGGCAATCGCATCCCGAATTGACTCGGCAATACTTTGCTGAGTGCTGTTCGCAGCAAACACGATAGGAATGTTTCCGGATAGGAAATTGGAGTTGCGATCCAGTTCGAAGGTCACCGTCGTGGTGCCATCGTTGATCGAGAACCGATCTCCATCGACTACGCCACCAGCGCCCGCACCCGCACTTGGTACCTCAATCGTCAACCCTTGTGGCAACTGCAATCGGTAGCCGCTATCAAATTCAAACGCGACAACTCCACCGTTGGAGTCGGTGACCGTGAACGCGTCGCCGTCCGCGATTTGTTCTCCGCTCGGTGCGGTGATCACAAATCGATCCTTGTTGTTGACTGTGATCTCATACACTCGACCGTTCTTCCAAACGCCAGCCAACGGTGTGAGGATAATCTCATCACGCGTGGCATTGTAGGTAAACCGATAGTCGATTCCTTCGGTCAAGACTCTGCCGTCTTCAAACAAGACGATCGAGGCGCCGGAGAGGCGGAGGTTTGCAATCTCTGAGCTGGTGACGGAATTGTCATCGATTCCGATCCCGCGGAGGGGGTTGGTCGACTCATTTCCATCCTTCAACTGGATTCGAAACTCTGGGTAGACTCCGCTTGTTAGTTGCACCACGGACACCGATCCGTCCGAGTCTACACCCAACGCATCGTTGTCGACTGGGGTCAATAGAATCGCGGCAGGGCCGATGAAGTCAGCGCGGTCAAACGCACCTCGATCCTTGAACACATTCTGACCGAGTCCACCTGGAGGGGACACAGCCGGATCGTCCGCTCGCAACAACCCCACCAAGTCGTAGTCAGGAGCAAGGATTGGGAAGTTGGGGAGTCCCATAGCGCTTCGTACCGCAGCTAAACTGGACCGTTCGCTTAAGCTATTGATCGAGCTATCGATCAGCGGCGACCCAGGAGCGGGCAAGTACTGACCAGCTTGAGCGTTGACAAACAGTCGTACCGAATTGTCGACATCGAGGTTTTGGTCCGCCGCGGTGTTGGGAACATTGGTTGGCGACGTTTCTACACCGGTTGCGAACCGAGCCGAATTCGAGGCTTTTTCATAGTACTGATAAACCGATCCACCCAGTACCACGTCACCCGGTTTGGAAACAATGTTCGGGTTGGTAGTTCCGTATGGAGCGGCTACGCCCGTGTTCTGGTTAACGCGTGACTCTTGATTGACAACAGGCGTCTGAACATTGAAGAACACATTGTTGAGAATCGTTGGACTTGCACCTCGCGTGGCCAAGATACCCGTCTCAGGCAATAGTTGGTCCAAATTGTTGGACTCAGTCACATCGGGGTCCACAATGATCTGATTGTTACCATCGATCCAGGCTGCATTCGAAACCACAATGAACTTCTCACTCGTTCCATCCCCCAAGGAGGTATAAGAAATCGGGTTGGTCGATTCTCGATCGTGTCCGAGTCCCAAATTGCCGAGACTGGTCACGTTCAGGAACGTTCCAATGCCACTCAAGGCAGTCGTAGTGGAAACGATGAAACCATCCAAGCGACGGGTAAACAATTCGAGGCCTTGATTAACTTCCGTGAATGGCCCTCGAATCTGTTGTTGGATTTCGAGATTGCTTACTTTATTTTTCCCGTCTGGACCAACAGCTTCAAGCTGGTTCAACAAAATCTCTTTATCTCCTTCGAGGCCTCGGAATGATGCATCGATGACCGCACCAATACCGCCTAGAGCGCGAGCATGCACGGCAGGAAGCGGGCTGGCAAAACCGAGGTCACCATTTGACAACTGTTGGAAATTAGTTACCGCAGCTCCGCCGTTAAGCCCTTCGTTGATAGCGCGTGTAATCGCTTGCGCGACGTCCGGGAATCTCCAGTTCGTATTGAGGTGAATCGGAATGTTTCCTGGCTGAACGGCGCTAAACGCTCCGAAAGTAAACTCGAACGTCCGACCGCTTGATCCTGTCCCATCAATGTTGGGGACACCGTGGATTGTAAACGTATCGCCATCGGTATACGCACTTGCATCCTGCGCTGTGATGACGAAATCTTGAAGGTGCCGAGCACTGATCGTTATTCGGTAGGCCCCCGTTGTCTTGGCCGGTTGCCGGTTGGCTGACGACACAGGATCATAAGTCGTGTTGCCGACCGAGCTAATTGCGGCGTAGTACACGCCAGGCGAAGTCGCCGTGAAGTCACCGTACGAGTCCAGCGAAATCGCTTCGCCCGGAGCGGTATCATTATCGCTCGCCAGCATCTTGACGCCGCTCGCATTTGCGAACTGCTGAGGCACTCCGCGGCTGTCGAAAATCTGAAGAACCGAGTCCAAACCGGAATCGGCGGAATCAACGTCGATGATTGCCCGTTCGCCCACTCCCAACTTGAACTGATAAATGTCCACATCGGTATTGCCTACCGAGGTGTCCAAGCCTGCTTGCAAAACAAACAGCGACTTGGCCAAGTTCAGTCGAGCCCCTGTAACCGACCTTCCATCAAGCTGAGCAAGAGGATCTGCTCCCAAAAGGATTGCCGACTTGAGTTTCGAGACCGAGGTTCCAGGTACCGCGCCGGCGAGCAATGCAACGGCTCCAGCCACATGGGGCGAAGCCATCGATGTGCCGCTTAGCAGTCCATATCCACCGCCGAGCGTCGTGCTCAAAACATCGACACCCGGAGCCGCTATGTCCACGGTCGTGCGGCCAAACTGAGAGAATCCAGCTCGTCGGTCGTTGTTATCGGTAGCTTCGACAGCGATGATTCCGTCCAGGTTGTATCCGTTGGGATACGAGGCGATGACATCGTTGTCTGTTCCAGAATTGCCCGAAGCAGCGACAAACGGAATTCCTGCATTGATGCTCAACTGAATCGCATCGTAAAACGCTTGTGAATACCCTCCGCCACCATAACTGTTGTTGCAGACGACAATATTGATGCCGTATCGCGTCTTCATCGTCGTCATGTAGTTAACGGCTTCGATGATGCCGGCTATCGATCCGCCGCCCACCCCAAGACCCTTCAAGGCCATGATCTTGGAACTCCAGCTAACGCCCGTCACTCCGATGCCGTTATTACCTACAGCAGCGGTGGTGCCCGCAACGTGTGTTCCGTGGCCATCGTCGTCCATCGGATCTGCATCATTGTTCGCAGTGTCGATCCCATAGATATCGTCGACGTAACCATTGCCGTCGTTGTCGATTCGGTCGCCGGCGATTTCGCCCGGATTGACCCACATGTTTGCACGCAAGTCTGGATGGTTATAGTCCACTCCCGAATCGATCACCGCAATAACGGTTTGGCTAGAACCCGTGAACGAATCCCATGCCTCCGGAGCATCGATGTCCGCATCGACCGTGCCACCGGTTTGGCCCTGATTGTCATAGTGCCATTGCTGGCGGAACTGCGTATCGTTGGGAATTCGCGATGTTTGGTAGATATAGTCGGGTTCCGCAAAACGAACTTCGGGCAATGCCTGCAGTTGTTCCATCTGAGCCAAAAGCTGGCCGTTGGCAACCGGCGTCGTCCCTACCAACAACGTTTTGATCGTGTCAAAACGCTTGAGGACAACCAGTCCTCGGTCAGCAAGAATCTGAGCTTGAACCGGTGCGCTCACCCCATCTTCGAACCGTAGCAAGAAGCGGTCGTTGTTAAACGTTGTAACACCACCATTGCCGCCTGGACCGCTTGCGCCGCCACTGCTGGCAGTACTCGCTTGGGTGTTGTTGCCAATGATGCCGACGTCGCTGTAAAACAGCGGATTGTGCGAAGTACCCTGCCACGTCTGGGTCGCGGTCGAAAGCGTATCATTCGACTCAATCGCTGCCGAACCGCCGTTGAAGCTGGCTCGACCATCGGTACCAATGATCGTATTGTTGACAATACGAGCTTGCGGTTGAGGAGCCTCGCCAAGGTCCAATTGACGGATGTCAAACGGATTCGAGTTGCCGTTGGGTCCGTCTTGCCATTGCAAGTTCGCGACCCCCTCAACGTAGAGGGCAGGTCGGTTGAAGTACTCTGGATAGCCCAAGGAAATCGACGTATCTGCCGCAAATGGGTCAGGTCCCAGCAAGCTCTCGGCTACAGTCGCCCGCGCAATTTGAGTTGTCCCATTGCTTACCAGAATACTGCTATTAATAGAATCTCTGAACGCATGGATCGTCTCGATTGCCGTGGTCGCAAACGGAGTGCAGTTTTGACATGTTAGACGTTGATAGAAAGCTCCACCCGTATCTCGGTAGAATGCAACTGAGCTATCTGGCGCCACGCCATTCCCCTCAACCACCCCGCTACCAGCCACTGGGTTGGCGGTAGCACCGCCAGCGAGGTCATCGAATTCCAACCGAATGCGAGTGCGATCCGCATCGATCACCAGCGTATCTTGCTCATCAATGTAAAACCCAAAGTGCGTCGGAGGATTAGTCCCATTAACGAATGGCGAATAATCGGCGTTGTACCGAAGAGGATCCGTTCCCGTAATCGCAAACGGTACCAACCCCGGCGTCAACATCCAAATCGGTGTTTCCCCTTGAATAACGATTCCGCCTAAGCCACCTTCTTCCAGCAAATTGTTCTGGACCACAATGCCAGGTACCAAACCTCCTTGCACTCCGTTGTTAGGCTGGAGCAAGTTGCGAACGGCTTGCGTTCCAACGAAGTTCGGCTTCTCCTGCATAAGCTGTCGGGTGAACAGATCAATCTGGTCGCGAGGGTCCTGCAACCTTGCAGGTGCTTCACTCCAGATACCATAATCGCGGGACTCGCGGAAGTAGCTGTTTTGGATGAGAACTTGTGCCTGCTCGCGGCGAGCGTTCTGGTCCGACTTGCCTTGATGGAATACCACTTGAACAGCACCAGCCGGATTGGTGGCTCGAATACTGTTGAAGTATGCAGTGCCATGCAAATTAATGCGACTATCTCTTCCAACCGTTCCCGTATCGAGACCACTCGAGGTGGCAGCGCGAACACTGCCCTGGAATTGCGACTGAACTCCAGAAGAATTGATCGCATCCCGAATTGCTCGAGCAACAATGAAACTTGCATCCGTCGCTGTGAAAGGTACCGGTACATTCGACAAGCCGACTGTCGCATCGCTCGTGAATTCAAACGTAAGCGTTCGACCGCCGTCGGAAAGAGTAAATCTATCTCCATCGGTTAGTGCCGATCCGGCAGGTGCAACCAAAGTGATCTGTTCTGCAAGCCGATCGTTGGTATCAAACGATTGGGTCAAAATCGGTGCGCCAAAGCTCTGCGATTGGAAAAACTCGTCGCCCAATCGGATTTCTAACTGATAATTGCCTGTCGTCACAACTGTCGATGGAACAGCCACCGAAGTGTACGTCGAATTCGGCTCGCCCGCTCCTACTCGCGATCCATCCGCAAGCTGAATGACCGCATTGGAAATTCGCGTTCGAGATGGGTTGTCATTGCGTGCGCGGAATTCGACTCGCAACTGGCTCCTACCAGAAAAACCGCTGATGTTCAGTACCGCCGATTGAGGCGAACCAGCGACCAACAACGTTACGTTCGGGGGTCTGTTTGCCGCCACCGTTGTACCGAGCCATTGCTGTTGCCCCGATTGGTCGTCGACGATCCAAACATCCAGTTGGCCGTTGAATACCTCGTAGTCGAAAGCAACTTGAGGTGCATCCAAGAACTGGTTGTAGGTTACCAGCGAAAACTGGCGGGTGCTGACCACGCTTCCGGGAGCAAACGGTGGTGCAGGGTTTCCGCTGGGCGCGAAAATGAATCCATTTGCCAACAGTATGGGCTCGTCAGGAACACCTACGATTTCTCCACGCTCGGCAAATCCGATGATCACGTTGTCGATGTTAGTCGTCGCCTGCGTGCTTCGGAAAACCAGAGATAGTCCATCTTGGCCAGCAAAGCTCTTGGTGGTCACGCCACCGGCGGCTGGACGCGTCAAAATGGAGTCAAGACGAATCTTGACCGTATTGGTACCTGGTTGCAGGCGTACCAAGCTGGGGTCGGTGGAGCTTGCAACTGCAAACTCCGCACCGCTCGCTTCTCGCACGAACACCTCAAAATTACCGCCCCCGGGGAACGAATAATCGAGATACAGGGCTGGCAAGTCGGCAGCCGAATATCCACCCAAGTCAAACGTCTTGAGCGAGACCAGTTGGCCGGTTGGCCCAATGTTGCGATTTGTTGGCAAGAAGTTTTGCACTACCGGAGCTACGGCGCTGGTAACCCCTTGATTGAACGCTTCATCGACAATTCGTCGGATGGAACTGATCGGCTTGACCGTCGATGGGTTGATGACTCGGGTACGCGGTTGATAAGCAGACGATGAGACACCTACCAAGTAGTTCCCTTCAGGCAATGCAATCGGACCGATGTAGGCATCTCCCTTGCCAGCAGAACCACGGCTCAAATCTTCGACATCAGTTATCGACAACGGTCGCCCTTGGTCGTCCGCTACATTGCTTGAGTCACTGGAGTAAATGAGTCGATACTGGGTACCGAATTGAGACGGTTCCTCTCGGAAAATATTTAACGATGTATCGGGACGATTCAAACCATCTGCGTAGTCCATGTCGAACACGACCGATGCATTCCCACCGAACAATCCGCCAACGATATCTTTCTGGGTGATCTCCAAGGCATAAAAATCGACGTCGCGGTTCGAACTGAGGTTTCCAGCGATACTGATCGCACCCTTGGCCGTCGACAGCAAATTGCCGACGTACTGTGGTCGGTTGCCAATTTGCTTATCTACATTAGCCAAACCAAAGAATGAATTGCTAACGCCGTTGCCTGTAGCAACACCATTGTTTGCATAGAAACTACCGTTGCGTACGTTTTCATCTTCGCCCGCTTCGCCGATCAATGGCGATTCCCCGGGCAAACCGCGAAGATGGACGGCGTTGGTTGCATAGCGAATGTCCGCGTAGTTGATCGTCGAACCTGCAAATTCCTGAGCCTCTCGCAATCGAACTTGCAATTGATACGAGCCCGATGTCAAACCCGCGCCGGACGCATCGGCGTTGGTGCTCGAGCTACGGATGCGAACGAAATAGCTGCTTGGGTTGCCCGTAGCGCCAGGCAATCGGATCCGTAGACCTGGGTCCAACGGATTCGTCGTTCCATCTTCCTTTACCAAACTGCCGCTGGTTAATTTGGTGCCGACCACTCGGGTTGCCAATGGGTTCACGGCGCTGCGATCGATCAAATTCGATACGAAGATGAGCGATGGGTTGGCAGCCTCGAACGTGCTGTTGTCGCTGCGGGCAAGCAGGTCGCCATTCGCATTGAGCAGCTCAAGAACCAAATCGAGGTTATTCTCGGTGTAATCGATGTCTAACCAAACCTCTGCTCCAGAAACGCCGGTGAAGCTATAGACGTCAACGTCTTCGCTTTGGCTAAGCGTCCCTTCGACTACGAAACCGAGTCGACGTATTTCGTCGCCCGAGTTGGTGTTCGCTGCCAATGTACCGAGCACCTGTGCCGACGAAGCCAATCCATTGGGCCCCGGAGCACCCGCGCGGAAGTCCTCGGTCTCCGGCACCAAAGCGACGTTGCGATCATTCGAGTACTGATCCAACAGAATGCCACGCCAATCGGCGGATTGCGGAATCGATCCGATGCCGTCGTTGTTGGTGTCATTTTGCGGTTTGCCATTTGGCTGAAGCCCCGCTCCGACGGTATCGTCCTTCAAGCTGGTCAAAATAACGGGGAAGCCTGGCTGCCCCACGAGATAAAGCGAGCCACCCACGCGATCGCTAGCCGATGTAAGCTGTCCGTTTGCGGTCAAGCCCGCTCCGAGATTGCGGTTGAAGTTGGATCCATATCCATCAAACTTCACAACCAACGACTCCGTCGCCGAGCTTTGCAATCGCAATCCACCCTCGTGCTGGAGGTTCTCGGTGTAGATCTCGTCGTAGACCACGTGAACGATGTCCGTGTCGTCCCATACGCTGGCAGTGGTGAGGGTATCGCCCCGAATCTTCAAGCCATTGAGACCGTTGTTGACAAATCGATTGCCGCGCAACAGCGGTCCGCGATTTACTAGGTAATTGGGGTTGCGATCCGAGTCGCCGGTTTGCCGACCCGAGTCAGGCATCACATCGTCAATCATGCTATTGACGTCGATCGTGATTGCACTCGCTACATTGCCCCGGAAAGTATTGTCGATGATTGTGGGCTGGGCTCCCCGTACGAAGATCGTAGCTCGCTCGTTGCTCAATCGACCTAATCGTGTACCAGGTCCTTGGCCACCGAACCCATCTCCATTGTTTTCAAAAAGAGTATGAGCAATTCGCGCATCCGCTTGATGGATCTCGATCGTATTGAAGGCTCGGAACGTACTATCTAGAGGAGTCACTCCACCGGCATAGGCAAGGCGAGCGTAGTCCAAACTCAAGCGGGACGTTGGAGCGGCGTAGATGCCACCCCAATTCTTGGGTGCCGCGCTGGAGGCGGATCGATTGTTATTGGTGTCAAATGTTCCACCTGCGCCGACCGTGTCATCCAAACGGCTCGTGAAAACAATCGGCAATCCATCGGTACCTTCGGCGATCAAACTCGCTCCGAAAGTGAGCTCGATGCGAGCGGCTTCCAATTTAAGAACCGAACCTGGATCGATCACCAAAGAACCGCTCAGTCGAGGTCGCTTGACACCCAACGTTTCCGCCGAAAGCGTGGTCGAGAGGGTCGTACCATTGTCGACAAACGTCAACGTGTTTGCACTGGTGGAGTCCATCAATTCACCGACGAGCTGGTACGGCGACGTGCCGCCGTTCGAGCTGCGGTAGATGCGCCGACCTACGTAACCGGCAAGCGTGCGGGGCAGAGAGCCCAACTGCACGGAACCATTGGCGCTCAAAACAATTTCCGAGGTGGGGTTAGACGCCAGTCCCTCACGCCCGCCAACATCGACCATTACAACGCGATAATTATACCTGCTGCCGCTCGTCAGAGTTCCGCCAGCGACGCTCGTGAGTATTACGCCCGAGACGTCCGCTCGATCGCGAGAAAGCGTTCCGCCTGCCAGTTGTCCAATATCAAGGTAGGTGGAGGTGCTGCGATCTAGCGAAGTGACCAAATCGTAAGGTCCGCTTCCGTTGCCTTGGCTGCGATACAGCTTACGCGTGATGAAATCTCCGCTGGCACTCGGCAAACCGGCCAACGATATGGCCGTTTGATTTCCCTGAAGGTTGATGCTCACCGAGGCGTTGGATGGGACACTCTCGTATCCATTTCGGTCGACGTAGGTCACCTTGTAGTTGTAAATGCCAGGAAGCAAGTTGCCCCCCACGTTTGGTCCGGTCGAGATGAGGGCCGCGGGAGGTGCGGAACTGTCCAGAAGAGCGCCACCGGTCGCTCCCTGAACGACCAAAGTATCTGTAAAGACGTGAACAATATCGATATCGTCAAAACGACCAGGGACAATCAATCCCTGCGCATCTGCCCGGACGAACAACCCATTGATGGAATTGTTTAGGACCGTATTCCGATGGATCTCAGGACCTACGCGATCGTAGTCGCTTGTGAACGCTCCATTGATCTGAAATCGTGGCTCGTTGAAATTGGTTTCTTCAAAACTGCTCGTCGCTGCGCTGATTGCTGCTCCCGAACTGCGCGTGATGATGTTGTCGGTGATCGTCGGCCTGGAACCCAAGAACTCGATCGGATTGACCGGTTGCGACACCGAGTCGACTGTCACCGTTCCACCGCCGAAACGGATATCGGCATGGCTTATGTAATTCAAGAAGATGCCTTGGTCTTCCAGATCTTGCCGGCCTGCCGCGCTATCAACGTCACGACGCAAAGAAAGTCCACCCCAATTGCCGGGCGCCGGTGTGGTCGTCGGAGAGTAGGTATCGAACCCGATCGACTCATCTAGCCAGGAGGTAAAGAAGACTCGCCCCGCAGCGTTGCCACCGGTCGTGCTGCGAACCGCGTTGCCATTGGAATCCAAAAGCAGGGGAGAACCCAGAACCTGCAATGCGCCGCCGGATCGATCGATATTCAAATTGGAACTGCCAACGCCAATGCGTGCGTTGCGCAATTTGAATACCGCACCCGCCTCAATCATCGTGGTAACGCCCAACGGGACATCCATCGTCGCGCCGTCGGCAAGCACGGCTCCCGGCAACAAGCCAGCCCCGATTTCGTACGCAAAGTTATCGCCGACCGTTGCTAGATTTCCGTCCGCGCCGCCGTTGCCAATGATGCGAACAATGTCGCCAGGATGCGTCGCGCCGAATGCGTTGGGCACTCCCGGAGAGGCGATGTTGTTAAATGGTCTGGCAAGGCTACCGTCGGCATTCGGGCCAGCCGATTTGTCAACAAAAATGGTCTTGCCGTTAACGTCTATGTTGTTCAAAAGCGGATCGATAACAATCGATCGCTCGCCGGTGAGGCGGATGCTATTGCCTGTGACGGTTGCCACCACGCCCAATTGACTGCGAGAATTAATGGCTGCTGCCAATGCGGACGCCAACTGCGATGCAGTGCTGGTGTTGGAATACTGAATGCGAATCCGACCTGCAGAAATGGTCAAATCGCTGCTAAATTCGAAAACCTGTACCGATCCATTCGCCCCGGTAACGGTAACGATTCGGCCTTCCAAGGACGCACTGCCACCGGCATTGAAGCTGATGGAGCGATCCAAGGCTCTGGTTTGGAACCAGAAATCATATGTGCCGCCAGGGGTTCCATCGCCGTCCCCATCCAGACCGATCGAACTCGCGTTCGGACCAGCCAAGTCCTGAATCGTATCCGAACTATCGACGGCGGCTCTAAAGTTAAGTCGCAGTTCGTAATTGCCTTGGGATTGACCGCCGAAGCCCGTGCCGGCGATCGACGCATTGTAATTATTGTTTCCGCTCGCGCTGACGCCAATGTAATAGATGCCCGAGGTCAACGCTCTGGTCATCAACGAGTCTTGACTGAAGTAGTCGTCGTTTTGGGAGACGAGCTCAATTTTGCCGCCCGATAGCACCACTGGATTTTGTGTCAAAACATTATCGCCAACCTTCGTCGTCGCGGAACCTCGGGTAAGGCTGACGCGGACCAAGGAACTCGCTGCTGGGGACGCTTGGATCGCGTCCAGAATATCCTGAACGGTGCTCTCCGAACCGGATGTGGCATTCAAATCGATGCTGATCGCGTTCGGAAAAGTCAACACGGTCGGCTTCGTAGCATCGCCCCGTTCGGTCTGCGTGAAGAAAATCTGCAGTTGGTTCCCTTGAGCGCCCGATCGCACCGCTTCAAATCGCAACCCGAGCGGAACGTTGGCACCCAAATTGGTATTCGCGGTCGCTTGCGTTTGTCGGAACAATTCGATGTTGGTGTTCAGCGCGCTGCTATTGGTCAATCGCTGCGCGTAGGTTTCCGCTGTCAAAATACCCGTGCGGCCCGAATCGCCTAACGCCACTTCAAACCGATAGAGATCGATATCCGACCCATCAGGCCGGTGCAGGTACCTGCCGTGCAGAATATCTTGATTGCCGGGTACTACCGGCTCGTAGCGCTCGTCGTTAGCAGTCAATTGCACATCGTTGATATCGGTCAACGGTCCCGATCCCGCCAAGAAAGCAGGGTCCAAACGCATCAAGGTCGTTTCAGGCAGATCGCCAGCATGCTCTAAGCCGAGCGCCATTCCCACAGCCGCTGCTATGGTACGTGTGTAGCTTGCACCGTATTCAAGTCCCCATGTATTCGTCGCGGACAACACCACCAACGAATTCTGGAACGTCTTGTCGATGCGTACTCCAAACTGCCCCTCATTCTGAAA